>JBBSAN010000124.1:0-12137 GCA_038252265.1 Chloroflexia bacterium | reverse complement strand
TCTTTTTTTTTTTTATCTCTTGTTGGTTGGTTGCGTTTTGCTGGGGGGGCTTGGGGCGCGGTTCTGGTTCCTTTGGTGGGGGGGGGGGTCGGCACGGTGGGGCCGGTGAGGCTGGGCAGGGTGGCGACATAGAGCCGCTTGCCGCTGAGGATGTAGATCTTGCCGCCTGCTTCGTCCACGTAGACGTTGCGGAGGTTGTCGAAATAATCCTTGTCCACCGGGGCTTTCAGTTGCATCTGCACCGTGCCGTCTTTCGCCAGGCGGATGATCCGCTTGTCGCCCGCCTCGACCACATAGATCGACTGGCTGTCGGCGTCGGTGAAGAGGGCCAGCGGGCTGGCAATCGAAGGCCAGACGGGCAGGGCGAACGTCTTTTTCACTTCCCCGGCGGTCAATAGCACGACCTGGCCGTTGCCCAGCAGCAGGTACATGTCGCCGTCTACGGCCAGGGAGATCGGGTTGCGCCCGCGCAGTTCGGTGGCGGCGGGGTCGCCGAACCAGTCGGTGGGCGGGCCATCGTACTGCCCGGCCAGCCACTTGCTGACCTGCCCCGGCTTGGCCCAGAGGAGATAGAGGTTACCGTCATAGGCGGTCATGTCGCGGGGCTTGTCCAGCCCGTCGGTCCCACCCAGCGGGTAGGCCGTCCACTGCCCGGTATCGGGCAGCCAGAGGTAGGCGACGTGCGCATCGTCCAGCGCGGCCAGGTCGCCGCCCTCGCTGGTGGGCCGCCAGGTCATGAAGATCAGTTGCTTGACCGTCACGTCGCCCCCGCCGTTGCTGCCGACGGTCTCGCCGGGGCTGAGCAGCGCCGTGCGCTCATGCGTGCTGAGGGCGTAGCGGTAGAGCTTGCCCGCGCCTTTGTCGAGCAAAAACACATTGTCGCCGCGCACCAGCACCTGGCTCAGGTAATCGCCACGGGCGGCGGGCGAGGCCACGGTGGTTGTGCTGGTGGTGGTATCGCTGATCACGCCCAGGCTGGGGGTCGCGGTCAGGACCGGGGCCGGGGCGACCTGGCTCCCCTCGGTCAGGTCGGTTAGCAGGGTCAGCCCGGCCAGGCGGACCACGCCGCTCAGGTCGTCCATCTCCCGTTGGATCTGGACGTTGAGCGTCTGCGCCTCCTGTGAGCGGGGATCGGCATCCAGCGCCTGGCGGGTGTATTCGACCGCCTGGAGCAGGTACTTGCGCCGTTCGCCCACGTCGGTGCTCTGGCGCGAGAGCATCTCGGCCTGCTGGGCCTGTGACAGGTAGCCTTTGGTTCGCGCCGTTTGCTGCCCCGACATAATGCCCTGGACGGAGAAGAAGAGCACCCCCAGCAGGATCACAATCGCCACCGGCACCAGCACCTTGAATACGCCCGGCGCGACGGTGGGGGTGGGTTGGGCGGTCGCTGCTGCGTCGTACATCGAGGAGCCAGCCTCGGCGGGGTCGTCGGGCGCGGCTTCGTCGGCGGCCCCCTCGTCGCTGAACAGTACGTCAGGGTCGGGTTCTTCCTCCACGGTGAGATGGCCGTCAGGGTAGAACATCCCGTCGGCCCCGCGCTGGCGCACCGACTCGGGCAGGGTGTGCGACATCACCCCGCCGACGCCGCTCAATGTCGCCTTGCCCATCTTGCCCACCACCGGGGCGGCCTTGCGCCCGGCGACGCCCAGCCGCCCGGCGACCCCGCCCAGGAAGGTGACGACCGGGTTGGGACGCGGGGGGGCCGGGTCTTCGAGCGGCACGGCCTGGGTTTCGCTGCCACCGCTGGGGTGACGGTCCTCACCCTCGCCGGATTTCAGCACATCTACGAATTCGGCCAGCTCTTGCCGCCGGGCCGAGGGACGCCAGCGCAAATACTCGGGCAGGTCCCGGTCGTCGTAATCCTCCGGGGGCGTGGTCGCGGGCGGAGCGGGCGCGGGGGGCGACGGTTGAACGTTGATCGGGGTGCGGCGCAGGGGCACCACCTTGCCGCCCGGTGGGAGATCCGGTGCGGGCGGCGCGACGGGCGACCCGATCCGCTGGCTGTCCAGTTCCCACGGCGCGGGCACGTTGCTGAAGTCGGCCAGGGACGCGGGCAGGTCGGCCCCATTGGTGGTGAGGGGGGGCGGCTCCACGGCGCGGGGGCGGCCCCAGCGTTCGCGCAGTTGGCCGGTAATGGTCGAGAGCCGCCCGCCCAGCCCCCCGGTCGCCGGGGCGGCGGGAGTTTCCACCGCGCCGGGCGCATGGCCGTTGGCCGGGGCATCCACGCCGCCGATCAGGTCCACCAGCGCCCCCTCGTCGTGGACAGGCGTGGCGGGGGCGGCAGGGCGCGAGACGGCGATGTTCAGGGGCAGGGTCATGTGCCCGCCGCCGGTGCCGGTGGCCGACACTTCAATCGCCATCGCGTGGGCTTCGGCCAGTTCGTGCAGCGCGGCCAGCCGGTGGAGGTAGGTCGTGCCGATTTCGGCGTTGCCCCCCTCGGTGAGGACGCGGCGGGCGGTATCCTCTTCGATCCAGCGGCTCAGGTTGCTGGAGCAGAGGATCAGCAGGTCGCCCCGGTCGATGCGGCGGTAGGCGAAATCGGCCTCGACCACCGGGTAGGTGCCCAGCGCCGGGGCGGGGTAGAGGTTGGGCACCACTTCACCGTCGCCGTTCACCTGGGGCGCGGCGGGTCCCCACTCTTTGGGGCGGGGGAAGGCGGCCAGTTGCCCCTGATGGATCCACAACGCCAGCCCCGGCGAGAGCTGGCAGAGGTAGAGCGTGCCGGGGCGGACGATAGCGACGGTCAGCCCCACGCGGATGCGGCGTGGCAGGCCCGGCGGCGGGTCGCCTGCGGCCAGCACCTGGCGGTTGTGGGCGATCAACGCCTGGTTGGCCTTGTTCAGCGCGTTGGTCAGGCTGGTGGTGAGGCTGAGCGAGGGGTCGGCGTAGTATTCGCGGACGATAGTGGATTGCACCAGGCGGCAGGCGTCGCTGCCGAGCGCCGGGTCGCCTGCCGGTTCGGTGACGAGGTAGAGTGCGCCCTTGCGCGCCTGGGCCTGCCCGCCCGGCTCCATCCGCACACAGCAATCCGCCGGCTCATGGCGGATACCGCCGATAAGCTGGAACTGGCTGGAGACCGGCTCTGCTGCGTTCCGGGTCACGCTGACACCTATCCCATCCTAGTCTGCATATCCCATCGTATTATGTCTATTCTAGCGCAGTTTGTGCCGCTTGTCAACAGCTTTGCCGCTTGAGTTCAAGGGTCATTTGGCTTATACTCTTGCTAAGACGAAAGGAGGTCTGCTGTGCTGACAAGTATCCGCGCTGTGTACCATGATGATGGGACGCTTGAGTTTGCTGAACCACCCCCAGAGGTGCAGGGTACAACTCAAGTGATCATTACATTTCTAGACAGTGTGCTAGATTCCGTTGCCGATCCTCACGACCTCCGCACTTATGGCATTTCTCCAGCGGAGGCTGCCGAGCTACGGGTGCGCTACGGCGAAATTGTTGAGGATTGGGACGATCCGATGATGGATGTGTACGATGACTACGAGACCAACAAGGCCAAGTTACAGGCGGGGTGATGTTGTGCTAGCGGTGTTTCCGAATTCGAACCTCCGCAGCAACAAACTACGCCCTGCACTTATTGTTCAAGCAGACAACCTGCAAACTGGGTTGTCACAGATCGTTATGGCCTTGATTACCAGCAATACTCTACGTGCCGGCCATCCCAGCCGGATACTTGTTCAAAGCGCGTCATCACTCGGTCAGCGCGCTGGCCTGCTCCAAGACTCTGTTGTAATGACTGATAATCTGGCGACTGTTTCCACTTCCGCTATCAATCGAGTTGTTGGTTACTTACCAATGGTGCCCGTAGAGGCAGCCTTGCGCCATACACTGGGGCTGTAGTGTAACCGCTTTCCTCTACGCCTCGCCCTCCCACTCCTGAAAGAACTGCGCCAGGTATTGCTCCATGAAGGCATGGCGGGCAGCGGCGAGGCGGCGGGCGGTGGGGGTGTTCATCCGCGCTTGCAAGAGGAGCAGCTTTTCGTAGAAGTGGTTGATTGTCGAGCCGGTGCCCGCCTTGTAGGCCGCGAACGAATCGTGCGGCTGGGGTGGGGCGGTGGGGTCGTAGAGGGCGCGGCCCTTGTGCCCCCCGTAGGCGAAGGCGCGGGCGATGCCCACGGCCCCCAGCGCGTCCAGGCGGTCGGCATCCTGCACCACCGCGCCCTCCACCGTCCGCATCGGCGTGGGCACCCCGGCCCCCTTGAACGACAGGGTGGCGATGATCTCGCAGACATGGTCCACGGTCGCCGGGTCCACCCCCAGCGGCTCCAGCCAGGCCCGCGCCGCCCGTGGCCCCGCCGTCTCATCCCCGCCCGCGAACTTCCAGTCGGCCACATCGTGCAGCAGCGCGGCCAATTCGACTACCAGCAGGTCTGCGCCTTCCTCCCGCCCGATCTGCCGCGCCGTCTGCCACACCCGGTAGACATGCCACCAGTCGTGCCCCGCGCTATCCCCACTCAGGGCCTCCCGCACGTAGGCGGCGGTTTGTTCGATGAGGGTGGGGTGATCAGTAGGCATTTTGCGAATACCTTGTGCCATTTGCTCTAGGCTTACTGGATCGCTTCTGAAGCGGTCGAATCGTCGTCCATGCCACCTAAACCTCGCTCCTCAATCCAGAGCCGGAGTGCTTTCTTGCTGGCAAACTCATCTACTTTTTTCAATAGCCTCTTAATTACAGCTCCTACAATGTTGGTAAGCTCATCTATGTCCTTCAATGTAATTCGATCTTCAACTTTCCCACCATGAGAAATTGTACTGCGCTTGCTATAAAATCCACCGATCCGCGTTTTCAATTCCCGCCTGTCCTTTAAATCTTCACCAATGAGCCACGCGACTCCATTTGCGATGGTCGCTGTAATGGATTCTAAGCCCTTCTCGTTTAAGACGGACTCTAAACAAATCATCAACCCTAAAAATTTGTACAACGGATCTTGCTCCGCTTGAGCATTGGCGAACCAATGTAACGCTTCCAGCAGTGTTTGCTCAAATGCTGTCAAATTTTGCTTCTGTAAAATAGCGGTTGCGATAGGCAGCCCCAACCGATCTAGTTTCCCTAAAGTGAAATCTGATAGTTCGAATGTATCCACTATCGGATTTCGGTGTGGATGTCTAGCAGCATTGCGCTGCCATCGTATATTAAATCCCTCCTCTGCTAGAATGGTTGTTAATCTCGATCTCGTTCCGACGAAAGCCTCCGCTTGAATGCCTACAGAGATGTCACAGTTGGGATACAATGCAGGAATTGCGAATCGAATCAAATCTAGTGCTCGCCGAGTCTCTTGCTCTGCTAATTCCTTTGCCCTATCAGGATCAGCAACTACCCGATACTCTGCACAAACAACGCCTGGTTGGAAGGCATACATTTGAGCTTGCAACCAGTCCCTAAGAGCAGGAATTTCATTAAGCTTCTCAGCTAGTTGAGTCCGTCTTTCAACTAGATCAGGCTGATTTGTCGTAGCAGGAGTTATCAGTCGGATTTTCCCAATAGAATAAAAGTCCACCGCCATTTTAATACCTACAATAGGAACTAGAACAACTTGTTCTTGGGAATAATCCTTGAGCGCCTCAATCAATTGATCAAATTGAGCCTCTATGGCATTACTATTTGATTCATTTTCTATAAGAGCACTTATAATGCGGGCATCAACAGCTTCTTTGACATAATCCTCCGTAAACTTCGCCTTGATCCAATCCTCCTTCATTAGCCCACTGACAATAGCAAGACGTTTTGTTTGGGCTTCTATAGGCAAGTTGTTCAAATCAAGACTAGATGGATCAATATTGTGATCCGCATTTTCAACTCCCGACTCTGGGCGCAAGAGCTGGGCAGCACTTAGAACCGAGGCAGTAAAAAAATCTACGAGGTGAGTTTTTTTAGCAGGGTTTATGAGGTTCGATCCGTCCGTTGCTTCGCTTCTACGCGCCTTACCCATTTGACAGCCCCTCTACATGGAGTAAGATCCTCGCTCTTACTCCACATCTAACCGCCCCGGCTCGGGGGAGGTGACGGTGACCAGCACTTCACGGGGGCGCGCACCATCGCCGGGGCCGACGATGCCCATGTCCTCCATCTGCTCGATCAGGCGGGCGGCGCGGTTGTAGCCGATGCGCAGGCGGCGCTGGAGCATGGAGGTCGAGGCGTATTTGCTCTTTTTGACCAGGGCAATCGCCTCGTTGAGCATCGCGTCTTCTTCGTTGCCGTCGCCGCCTGCGTCCAGGTCTTTCAGCCAGTCGGGTTCGGGCACGTTGCCCTGTGGCATCATCATCGGGGTGGGAGCGGGGGCGGCACCGTCGGCGACGGGTTGGCCGGCAGCGGCGGGTGCGGCAGGGGCCGCAGCGGCAGCCAGCAGCGGGGCCATTTGCGCTCGCCAGAAGGCGACCACCTTCTCGGCCTCCTTGTCCGACACGAACGTGCCCTGCACGCGGATCGGCTTGGCCTCGTCCGACGCCGTGTAGAGCGCGTCGCCGCGCCCCAGCAGCTTCTCGGCCCCCGGTGTGTCGAGGATGACCCGGCTATCAATCATCGAGGTGACGGCGAAGGCGATGCGGGCCGGGAAGTTGGCCTTGATCAGCCCGGTCACCACGTCCACCGAGGGGCGCTGGGTGGCAATGATCAGGTGGATGCCGGTGGCGCGGGCCAGTTGGGCCAGGCGGCACAGCGCCGTCTCCACGTCTTCCGGCGCGACCAGCATCAGGTCGGCCAACTCGTCAATGATCAGCACGATATAGGGCAGCGGCTCCATCAGGGTCGGGTTAAGCTGGGCGGCGATGTGGTACTGCTCGATGTTGCGGTAGACCTTCGTGATGCCGTCTTTGTCCTTGGCCCCCTTGGCGAACAGGCGATAGCGCCGCTCCATCTCCCACAGCAGCCACTTCAGCACTTCGATGGCGGTGATCTCGCGTGGCCCCTTGTTGCGCGAACTGCCGGTGTCTTTCTCCGGGCGCATCTCGGTCACCACCGGGCGCAGCAGGTGGGGGATGCCGTTGAAGCTGGATAATTCCACCCGCTTGGGGTCGATCATCAGGAAGCGCACCTCGTCGGGCGTGTGCTGCATCAGGAACGAGACGATCAGCGAGTTGATGGCGACCGACTTACCGGAGCCGGTGGCCCCGGCGATGAGCAGGTGGGGCAGCTTCGCCAGGTCGGTCGTCACCGGCTGGCCGTGGGTGTCGCGGCCAATCGGGATGCGCAGCTTGCCCTTCCCGGCGCGGAACACGTCGGCCTCCAGGATATTGCGCAGGCCGACCATGCCCGGCACGGTGTTGGGCACTTCGATGCCGACCCGGCTCATGCCCGGCACCGGCGCTTCGATGCGCAGGCTGGGGGCGGCCAGGGCCAGGGCCAGATCGTTGTGCAGCGCGGCGATGCGGGCCACGCGCACGCCTTCGCCCGGCTCCAGCGCGAACTGCGTCACGGTGGGACCCGAGTTGATCTCGCGCACGCGGGCCACGACGCCGAACGTGCCCAGCGCCTCCTCGATCTTGCGCGCCTTCTCCCGCAGGTCGCGGTCGTTGATCTCGACATCGGTGATCCGCTCCAGCAGATCGACTGTCGGCAGCTTCCAGAGCATCCCGCTATTGCCCGCCATCGGCAGGTTCAACTGCTTGGCGATCTCGGCGGCGGAGCGCAGCGGGGCCATGCCGTTGACGGTGGCGGGGGTGGGGGGGTTGGGGGTTGGTGCGGGCGCGGCAGGATCGGCGGCTTTGGGCACGGCGGGGACAGGGGCGGCGGCTTTGCTTGCTGCGATCTCTTCAGGGCTGCGGCCCAGGATGCGCAGTGAGGCTTCGGGCACGCCGGCCCCGGCTGGCGTGGCTCCCCGGCGCAGGCCGTTCACCGGCACATCGAACGGGATGCCGTCGTGCTCGTCGCGGCGAGCCGGGGGCGGGGTGGGCACAGGCGCGGCGGCTTTGCCCTTCGCGGCGGCGGGGATCTGGCGGCCTGGTGCGGTAATCACCGGGGGCGCGGCGTTCGCCGGGGCAGTGAACAGGTGCATCAGCCCCTGCCCGCCGCGCCCGAACAGCCGGGCGATCTCACCCAGCGAGATGTGGAAGGCGAGCATACAGCCGACCAGCGCCAGCGCCAGCAGGATCACCGCCCCGCCCGCGTTGCCCGCCACCGTGCTGACCATCGAACTGATATAGTAGCCGACGTAGCCGCCGCCGAGATGTTCTTCCGCCGCCGTGAGCTTGTCGCCGGTGGGCAGGTGGATCAGCCCGACGATGGCGCAGAGCAGCAGCAGCAGCCCCAGCGGCATTTCCCAGCGCAGCCGGTCGATCCGGCGCAGGCCCGCGATAAACAACATCGCCGCCGCCGCCAGGAGCGCCAGCGGTACCACCCACGCGGCCACGCCGAACACCGCCTGCAAGCCGTCGCCCACGCCGCCGATCAGCCCCACGTCATCCTTCGCCATCAGGCTCAGCCCGATCAGGGCCGCCGCCACGATCAGCGTCACGGCGATCAGTTCGCGCTGCAAGTGGGGCGGAATGGCGATGGAGAAGTGCGGCCCCGCGCTCTTACTGCGCGGACGCGGCGTGGCGGCGGGCTTCCGCGCCGGGGTCGCCGGTTTGCGCGCCGGGGGCGTGGTCGCCGGTTTCGCCTTCGCCGCCGTGCTGGTGCTGGCGGCCTTCGGCGGGATGCCGGTGCTACTCGCCTTCGGCGGGGTCGCGGAGGGGTTGTCGGTGCGAGTGGGCATAAGTGTGGCCCCTTCTTCTAGAATGCGGATTGCAGAATACGGATTGCGGATTTACGGCTTTCGCGCTCGGGCCGTTCTGATTGATGCAACAGCAATAGCGACCAATTCATTGCCTTCCGCCAGCAACTCGGCCAAGCGAGCCTGCGGAACAAGACCGCTTTCGATGAGTAGTTCCATCCAGTAGAGCGATTCGTCCGCTTCTTCCTCTACAATACCCATCTTGGCGATAAAGTCGGCCTGCGATTTTGCGCGACATGCCGCTCGGTAATTTGCTCCCACTGATGTGGCAGAGCGCAGAAGTTGTTTGCCAATCACATCGGCAGTGCGGTTGTTAGGCAGTGAGTCGATTAGCCGGATGACGCGGAGCGCATATGCTTTTGTTCGCCGTTTAAGCTCCTCATCCTGCATATAGCACTCCGCTACTCATAATCCGCAATCTGCAATCCGCAATCCGCAATCTAGAGTTCGACCACCATCGGCAGCACCATCGGGCGGCGGTGGGTCTGGGTGTAGAGATAGTCGCTGGCGGTGTCGCGGATCTTCTTGTTCAGGAAGCTCCATTCGCTGGGGTGGGTGCCGTTGCCGTTGACTTCCTGAGTGAGTGCCGTGCGGATTTGATCCTTGGTCTGCTCGATCAGGGCTTCCGCGTCGCGGGCATAAACGAAGCCGCGGGTGACGATATCCGGCCCGGCGATGATTTCGCCGGTCTGGCGGTCGACCGTGACGACCACGATGACCATGCCGTCGCGGGAGAGGAGCTGGCGGTCGCGCAGGACGACCTGCCCGATTTCGCCCACACTGAGGCCGTCTACGAACACTTCCCCGGCCTGCACCTTGTCCACGATGGCGCAGCTTTCGCGGTCCAGTTCCAGCACGCTGCCGTTTTCCATCAGGAAGATATCGTCCGCGTGCCAACCCAGTTGCTGGGCCAGGCGCTTGTAGTGGACCAGATGCCGCTGCTCGCCGTGGCAGGGGGCGACGAAGCGCGGGCGGGTCAGGTTGAGCATCAGCTTCAACTCTTCCTGGCTGGCGTGGCCCGACACATGCACCCGCGCCATCGGGGTATAGATCACGTCCGCACCCTGGCTGAACAGGTTGTTGATCATCCGGCTGACGCTGGTTTCGTTGCCGGGGATCGGGGTGGCCGACAGGATTACCGTGTCGCCTTCCACGATCTTGACCCAGCGGTTGTCGCCGTTGGTGATCCGGTTCAGCGCGGCCATCGGCTCGCCCTGCGCCCCCGTGCAGATGATCACCACATCGCGGTCCTCAAACCGCTTGACCTCTTGCAATGAGACCAGCGTATCGGGCGGCACGTCGAGGTAGCCCAGTTCGCGGGCCATCGCCGTGTTGTTCTCCAGGCTGCGCCCGGCCAGGGCTACCTTGCGGTGGTGCTTGTAGGCCAGGTCGAGGATGATCTGCACTCGGCTGATCAGCGAGCCGAACGTGGCGATGAGGATGCGCCCCGGTGCTTCGCGGAAGTAGCCGTCGAGCGCCTTGCTGACCTCCATCTCCGACGGGGTGTAGCCCGGCGTCTCGACATGCACACAGTCGCTGAGCAGGAGCAGTACGCCATCGTCGCCCATGCGGGCCAGGGTCGAAAAGTCGGTGCGAATGCCGTCTACCGGACTCTGGTCGAACTTGAAGTCCCCCGTGTGGATGACGGTGCCTTCCGGCGTGTGGATGCCGACACCGCAGCCGTCGGGAATGCTGTGGCAGACGTGGAAGAATTCCACCTCGAACGGCCCCAGCTTCACCCGGTCTCCGGCCTGCACCTCGTGCATGTCGGCCAGGTGGGTCAGCCGGTGCTCCTGGAGCTTGACCCGGATCAGGCCCAGCGTCAGCCGGGTACCATAGATCGGGGCGGGGATCTTCGGCAGGATGTAGGGCATCGCGCCAATATGATCTTCGTGCCCGTGGGTGAAGACGATGCCACGAATGCGGTCTTCTTTGCCGCGTAGGTAGCTGACATCGGGGATGACCAGGTCCACGCCGAATTGATCGGCTTCGGGGAAGGCCACCCCCACATCGACGATCAGGATATCGTCGCCATATTCGATGACGGTCATGTTCTTACCGACTTCCCCTAGACCGCCGAGGGGGATAATGCGGATTTTGCTCCGGGTATTAGAATTGTCCAAACTTTTTCTTCTTTAACCTCCATGCGCATCACGCGGGAGGCGACGGCTCCTGGCGGGCCAGGTGATCGCGGATCGTGGCAAGCACGGCCTCGCGGGACTCCAGTTCCCCCGGTAGGGGAAGGGTGTCACCGTGGGCCTGTTGCCAGAGGGCGCGCAGGGCGGGATTGGCGATGCGCGCTGCCGGGGCGGGGCGAACCGCGACCCGAATGGTGCGCTGTCCGGCCTCGGTGGCTTCCTCGTCCGCGTCCTCGGCGTCTGCCGGGGCCATTCCTGGCCGGGAACTGTCGTGGGTCACTGTTGGTGATGCGTTGTTACGTTGTGTTTGTTGGGTTACAACCGCCTGTTGCCCGGCGGCGGGGCTTTGTTCCATTGGTGGGGGCACCCCAGTGGGTGCCGGATTGTCCATAAATAAGCGGGCCCAGCGCGAAGGCTGGGCCGGGGCCACGTCCAGACCGGTAATTTCCGGCCAGGTATAGGCCAGGTGGATGCCGCCGACCGAGCGGTAAGTCAGGCCGCGCGCATCGGTGGTGATCGTGGTGGTGCGCTCTTCGAGCAGGGTCCAGCCGACCACCGGGGCCACAAGCAGGATGCCGAGCATCAAGATCGCCGTCACCCATTCGGGGCCGCTCAGCCCATCTTGCGCCTGTGTGACCAACGTCCAGAGCGCGAACACCCAGATCGCCGCCACGCCGAGCAGCAGAATCAGCGCGGTGCGCCGCCCTGCCGGAGACAGCCGGTAGACTTGCCCGCCGGGGGATGGTTCTGCCATGATCGGGGCGGCGCGGACCGCCGGTGGTTCACTGCTCATACGCTCTCTTAACGTTGGTGGGGCTGCCGGGGTGCGCCGGTTGGACGCGCCCTAGAACAGGCTCAATTGTTCCGCTGCCGGGGTTGCCTTCCCCTTCTTGCGCGGGGATGCGGGCGGTTCCACCGGAGGACCATCTTCCACCGGCAGGAGGACCGGGGTAGGCTCCGGGGCCGCTTCTGCTGCCACGGCCACCGGCTCGCTGATCGGTGCCTCACTGGGGGGCGCGACTGCTGCCTCGGCAGCCCTGATCGGTTCCTCAGTCGGCACCTCCGGGAAGAGGTCGTCCGGCTCGACCGCAGCCACCACCGGGGCGACCGGCGTGGCCGTTTTGCGCGTGCGGCGCGGGCGCGGGGCGGCTTCGGGTTCGGCAGCCGCCTGGAAGGGGCCCGGCGCTTCGGCAATGCCCCCGGCTTCGGCCCCCGGCGCGACCATCGGCGGCACTTCCGGCAGCGGCACGTCCTCCGGTGCCGCCACGATCCCGGCTTC
>JBBSAN010000123.1:0-12141 GCA_038252265.1 Chloroflexia bacterium | reverse complement strand
CTGGTCGGGAAGTCGCGCTCCCAGCCGACAAGCGCACCGGGCAAGCCGGGCGGTGCAACGCCGACCCGCACGCCCAGCCCGACCCCGCGCCCGCCGAGGGCTGACAACGGGAGCCCGGGGAGTAGTGGGCCCCCGACCAAAGCACCGGCCAGCCCAACGACCCTCCCCGCCAGCACCAGGATAAACCTGGCGGCCTGCCAGCCGAACAGCGTGTTGGTAGTGAACACCCTGGTCTATCTGCACGGTGACCATCTGAGCAGCGTGAGCCTGGTCACATCGGGGACCACGCCCGCGACGGTAGTGAGCGCCCAGGAGTTCAAGCCGTGGGGCGAGGTGCGTAGTGGTGGCGTGGCGCAGACGACGCGCAACTACACCGGGCAGCAGCTTGACGGCACGGGGCTGTTGTATTATCATGCCCGATACTACGATCCGGCACTAGCCAGATTTGCCTCAGCGGATACACTTGTGCCTGGGCAGAGCGATAAAACCGGCACACTTACTCCACAGAGCTTGAACCGCTATACCTTTGTCCTTAACAACCCACTTCGGTATGTGGATCCCGATGGGCACGATCCACGCCCACCGCCTTCCAGCACTCCCACAGATGTAGGTGATTACTACACAATGCTTAGACTAACATATACTAAAATGGCTGGTATCGTTGGCGGTAAGGACGAGATATTTAATACTATAAGAGGTTCGCTCAACGACCCAAACGTTGCTCCTGGCAGCATTCAGGATCTCACATTGGGGGCCGCAGCTCATGGCCTTTGGGTATGGATGGTACGACAGGATGGCGATTGGGATATGAAGAAAACGATCCGAGATGCATATGGAACGATCAAAAACCTTTACTTCGATCTCGCTGGTAAGAAGGATATTGCCTATACATATTCGGCAACATCTTGTTTGGCTATGTCGGTGTAGGATTTCACAGTTATTGAAACTGTGTTCACAGATGTTGAGACTGTGCCACAGTTGTTGAGACTGGGATTTCATAGTTAGTGAGACTGGCCTACGGGCGGGGAAATAGCCACAGTTCCTGAGACTGGCCTAAATCCGCCCACGTTGCGCGGTTAATGGGCCTGGCTTCAACAGGCAGGGGCGGCGCGGTAGGCACGTTGGGGCTACCGCTCCCCTCGCTTATGGGCATTAGGGTGATATTAGGATCGTGACTACTCCCCGGCGATAAAACGCGGAGCTTTTACGGATTGGTTACCGATCTGGCGGCGTTTCATCCACAACCCCTCAAGGGGCATGGCTTGCACGCCGCCAGATCGGTAATGCCGCGCGTACGAATTCGCCCCGGCGTGATGTGCGCCCTCCTGCTGGCGTCCGGGCTGTTCTGGCTATGGATCCAGCTGGGACCTAGCTGCCGACGTCTCGATGCCCCGGATGTGGGCCGCCTCATGCCCCGCATGGAGACCCTCCTCGGCGATGCACGGCTCGTGATCAGTAGCATGGTGGGGATCGCGGGCGGGATGCTCGGCATGGGCCTGTGGCGGTTGCGGACGGCGCGAGATGCGGGGTTTCTGAACACCCCGCCCGCGGTCAGTATGAGGTGGCGGATATTGGGCCTGGTGTGGCTGATTGAACTGGGGCTGCTCATCGCCTGGGAGGGCGTGCGCTGGGCGGCAGCACATCCGGGTGGATAGGGGGCAGCGGATGCGGGGCCGAGCAGGCCGCCGCGGTCCCGCTGCCGCCGGCCCCCCCGCGTCTTCCCGGCCGCGGCGGGGTCCTGCCACCGGTGTGGTGCTGGTCGCTCAGGGGGTGGCCGGCGGCAGCGGGACCACGAAGGTAAAGGGATCGGCGATGGGCCAGTAGCCCGCGAACTCGCCCGCCATGCCCACCGTTACCGACAGGCGTAGTGGTCCGGTGGGTGGGGTAGGATCGGCGGCGGGACGGGCAAACCGGAGCGTGAGGGTGTGGTAGTCATATTGGGTGAGCTGGCCCCAGAAGGTCTGCTGGGGGTGGAGGGGGTTCCCGTGGTACGGGTGGGGCCGGGTCGTGCGGTCGGAGCCTAGCCACGGCCAGATCTGGCCTGCCGCGTCGGTGAGGCGGGGCGGATCCCAGATGGCGTCGTCGGTGGGCGGGGTCAGAAAGGCGGTGTCGAAGACTTCGAGACGTTGGCCCCGAACCGTCCCGGCGATCTCGATTCCAGTGGCGGTAAGCATCCCCGGCAGAATGGCCATCGTGTAGTCACTGTGACTTTGTTCCTGCCGGACGCGTCCCGGGCCCGCAGTGGCGGACAGGCCGGAGGGGTCGGGGGTGGGCCCGACCAGGATGCCAATGACCCCCAGGACAGCCACGATCAGTATAAGCCCGATCCAGATGCGGAGTCGGTGGAATGCTACGCCGTGTATGATCATGGGCCGACCTTGATGCGGTTCGGGACGGATCCGTGCGCGCTACTGTGCGTCGATCATACCACAACGGCTACACGCGCGCCATATAGTGGCAACCTGACGCACGGCTGATGCAAAGTCCGTAGACCTCGCAAACAGCACCCTTCTGCGGTACGATAGCGGTATCTCGTACCCTATCCCCACAGAAAGGTGCCTCCATGAATTTTACCATGCTCCCCTTCACGCGGCAACTGCCCGATCAACCTTTGGCGCTCGATCTGCACGCCCTGACCACCCATTTCGCCACGGTGCCCGATCAGCGCGACCCGCGGGGTCGCCGCTACCCCCTTCCCTTACTCCTCACCGTCGCCGTGCTCGCCAAGCTCGCGGGCTACTCCCAACTGCGCGAGGTCGCCGAGTGGGCCCACCTGCGTCAAGCCGAACTCACCCACTTGCTCGGGTTTCCTCGCGCCACGCTGCCCCACCCCAGTACCTGGAGCCGCGTCTTCGCCCACGCCTGTACGCCCGCTGCCGTCGACCACGCCGTGCAGGCGTTCTTTGCCCCCGCCGCCCCGGCCCGCCCCGCCCGCCATGTCCGGGTCTGCCTCGACGGGAAAACCCTGCACGGCACGATCCCGCTCGGGCACACCCATGGGGTGCATCTGCTGGCGGTCTATCTGCCCCAGCAGAGCCTCGTGCTCGCCCAACTCGCGGTCGACGGCAAAGCCAACGAGATCACCGTCGCCCCGACCGTGTTGCAGGCGATCCCCCTGGCCGGACGGGTGATCAGCGGCGATGCGATGTTTGCCCACCGGCGGCTCAGTGCCCAAATTATGGCCGGGGCGGGTGACTACCTCTGGACGGTGAAAAAGAACCAGCCAGAACTCTATGACGATATCGCCTGGTTGTTTGCCCCGTTGCGCCCCGAGGAACGGGCCAGTGATTTCGACTTTCGACACGCGACACAGGTGGACAAAGGGCATGGACGCTTGGAAGAACGCACCCTCCGCGTCAGCAGTTTATTGAAGGGGTACAATACATGGCCGGGCTTAGAGCAAGTCTTTGAAGTGACCAGCCGGGTGACTGATGGACACGGGCGCGTGACAACGAGTGTGCGCTATGGGGTGACGAGTCTGAGTGCCCAACGGGCCAGCCCCGCCCGGTTGCTGGGCTGGGTGCGCGAACACTGGCAGCAGGAGAACGGGCTGCACTATCGGCGCGATGTGACGCTAGGGGAGGATCGCTCGCAAGTGCGGATGGGGCAGGCACCGCAGGTCTTAGCGAGTTTGAACAATCTGGTGATCGGGTTAGCGGCGCGACACCAGCAAGCCAACTTAGCCGCCTGGCAACGCCGCTTGGCGTATGTGTTCGATCATGTGCTGCACCGGGCACCCCCGCCCGCCCCTCACCACCTCTAACGGACTTTGCATCAGCCGTGCAACCTGACGAAAGCCCAACTTGATTCTGAGATTCGAGCTTTCATCGCACAGAACAGATCTGACAACCTATGGACCCGAGATAACGAATTGCACGTACTGCGGTCCTGGCGTGCAACGGATTGGCACGTAGTAGGAGCGTCAAGTGCGGCCATCTAGCGTCATGCATAATCGATCCGCTTGGGTGTTGTTGCGCGGCTGGCTGGTCGCGGCGGCGACGGGGGTGGGTGGTGTCCTGCTGATCTTCCCTTTCTATTGCGGCTTGCTCGTGCTGGGACAGGGGATTTCCGGCACTGCCGGTGCTGGTGTCGCCTTTATAGCTAGCATCGGGTTCGGTTGCACGGCGTACGGAGCAGGCACCGGCTGGGCACAAGGTAGAGTCGTTGAAGCCACCCACCCGGCTTGGCAAGGGCCAGGGTTCGGCGCGGCCTGGTGCCGCGCCACAGCACTTGGGATGGGCCTGGGCTGCCTCGTATTCGGCGTTGTGTTATTCCTAAGCAATCAACTGCATGGGGTTGGGCCTTTGGCTAGCGACTGGGAGGCAAACGCCGCCCTTGTCGCTGGTCTGGCGACCTTGGGCCTGGCGCAGTGGTGGGTGTTGCGGCGGGGCGTTCGCCGGGCCAGCTTCTGGATCCCGCTCACCATCATTGCCTGGGAAGGCGGCGGGCAAGTGAGTCGATTCCTCTTTGACCCGGCCATTCACGAACTCACGTTATCTCAGACGACGATTGCGCCTGAGATTCTGCCGCTCGACGGAGCCTATATTCTTGTTGCCGCGCTAACGGCGGGTCTGCTAACCGGGCTGGGCATGGTCTGGCTATCGCACCACCGTATAGACCCGGCGCAGGACCGTTCACCAACCGCCGAATCCGTCTGATGCGGAGAGAACGGAGCTTGATCCGACCAAGCCGACCACTGCGATCGCTTACCGCTGTTGCAGGTAGTCTACAACCGCGATGCCTTGCCCGCCGGGCAGAGCCAAAATCAACTGGAAGAAGCGGCCATCTTAGCCGTGGTGCGTGTCCTGCCGCTCGGTGTCGCCCCGGTCGTGCTCGCGGATGGCGGCTTCGCTCGGGCCACATTCTTGACCTGGTTGGAGCAGCAAGGGCTGGACTATGTCATTGCATTGATCGGGGCACCGTCATCAGCCCGGCGCGAATGGGCGGTGCGTAGGCCAGTCTCGCTAACTGCGAACACGACTGGGAAATAGGCCAGTATCAGGAATTGTGGCACGGGATTAGGGTCGTTTAGGCCGGTATCAGGAACTCTGGTACGGGATTAGGCCGGTATCACTATCTGTGAAACGCAGTCTCAGGAACTCTGGACCAACGGGTCGTCCCAGGCGTAGGGCAGTCTCAAGAACTAAGAAATCCTACAGTCGGAGCGGCGGCTGGGCTTGATCCAACCGAGCTAGTTGCCGGTGCAGGCCTTCAAGACTACATGGCGGATCCCCCAAGGATGAATGCTCCTGATACCGCTAGTATAATGGCGGGTATAGCACTTTGGCAGAACTACGGAGATTAAGCGCATCGCTACAGCAGGAGTGTGCTATGATAGAACAAGCGAATCCTATGGAAGCCTCACCAAGCCGACCAGGACTGGCCTTGTGGAGCGGGTGGGTATTGGCTAGCGCGGTCAGTGGAGCGGTTGGCTGGCTCATCGGCGGGATAATTGGACTTCTCACATTGGGAGTAGGGTTACTGGGTGCAGGATGGATCTCGGCTTTTTCCTAGGAACCGCGCAAGGGAGGATTCTGCAACGTTATGCACCAGATGGAAAAGGATTAGCGTTCTCCCAAGACTGGATTAAGGCGAACAGCACAGGGGACGGCTTAGGTTTTCTCATATTTAGCCTAGTGCTTGTTGTCATGGCCTCTGAATATCGCTATTTCAATCTCTGGGAGAGCCGCCTCATATTCGCTATCGCAGCCTTGACCGGGGCCCTGATTGTGAGTGGAGCACAATGGCGCAGGATGCGCCGTTATGCTTTGGCCGGGAGGGGTGGATAATTAGCAGCTTGTTGGGCTGGAGTTTGGGACTGGCGCTTTCCTGGGTAATGATCAGTCCTATGATTGAAACGCTTCCCGCTCCGGATGGCACCTTAGCAACTCCGTTCATTTTTCTCATCTTTGTCGGAGTGAATTTTGTTACGATTATAGCGAATGCAGTCGTGGGTTTATCATTAGTGTGGTCGTTACGCCGTGCGCACGCTAGAGGATAACGGCTCTTTGAGGATTAATGTGCTTGCCGGTTTCTGGGCTACCGCACCCGCGCCCCGTGTCGACCACAAAGCCCTGATAAACGACCTACTTAGTGGGGTTTATCCTTGCGGGACGTGCAGCAACTTCGCGGCCTTCCGCTTAGCCGTTTCGCCCCGGCGGTCATAGCGGGCCGTGGTTTGCACCTGGGCATGACCGGCCAGCTGCTGCACGGTGCTGAGGTCCGCCCCCGCGTCCAACAGGTCGGAGATCATGGTGCGCCGTAAATCGTGGGGGGAGAATGCGGCCACCCCCGCCTCCTTGGCCCGTTTGCGCAGCAGCTTGCGGACGGCATCAGCGCTCATCCCCCGGACCACCAGGGTGCCATCTTTGCGGATCGGACAAAAGAGGGGCCCTGCCGCCGCACCGCGGAGCGCTAACCAGGCCAGAAGCTTGGGTTGGCTGCCCTCGGCGGTATAGCAGAGCCGCGCCTTGTTACCTTTGCCAGCCCGGACGGTGAGGCTGTCCGCGTCCGCATCATAATCCGCCACTTCCAAGGCGACCACCTCACTGCGGCGGAGGCCGCCGCCGTACAAGACCGCCAACAGCGCCGCATCGCGCACCCCCGCTGGCATCCGATCGGCAGCGCAGACCTGGAAGAGAGCACGCAGTTCGCCCGGCTTCAAGGCGCGACCTCGGGGCAACGTGGTGCCGCGCACCGCTCGCAAAATTCGTCTGTGTGAGCTGTGTATCCAGATGGGCAGGACCAACTGACTTTCCAAAGCTGAACTGTTATCCGGACTAGGAACTGGCGTAGGCGGTCAGGGGATAAATGATTAGCATGCCTTTTATCATACAGGCTCCTGCATCTTTATGGGAGTAGGAGCGGCGGGGATCAGGAATGCTATCAGCGGAAGGAGAGTGCGAGGAAATGGCGTAGTGTCCGGATGCGCTCCCATCGCTATTTACAGCACCGCCCTACGTTCGTTGCTCTCGCTATTTCTCGCGCCATTGTTTTTACCGGCACTCCTTAAACAACATAATCGTCGCCTAAGTATACTAACTATTCCCACTATAATCTGTAGTACTAATTGGCTATTTACTAGCTATTGTCGTATTGGGTATACTTGCCTCCGCAAGAATAATTCACCTGGACTCAAGTCTTGGCGTCAAACAGCGACCTTTTCCGTCGTGCCGGTTTGACCCACTTGGTGTCCCCAAGCCCCGGCCCTCCTGAACCTGGCCGGGGCGCGCAGGTCGCCAGAGAGTAGGCTCGCTCAATGAAGCGATCCCGCCATTTACGGTGCGCCCTGCCGTATCCCTTTTCCCTGTCGCCCTGCCGTGCCGACCCTGGCCTTGTTGCGTGGGGGACCCGGTCACTGCTTCGGTCCCGGCCCCCGCGTGTCTATTGGCGGGTTGTCCACCATTCCACCTCCACCACAGAAGGGACATCTCCATGTACCGTCGTGCCTCTCGTTTGGTTTCGGTCTTGTTATTGGTCACTCTCCTCGGCGGGCTCCTACCACCCGTGACTCCGGCGGATCTACCGCCCTCCCCGGTGGCGGGCGTGCCCCTCCCCGCCCCCGCTCCTGTCGCTGCAGCGGAAGCTACGTCGTCCGCCCCGGCGTCGCCTCCCCACCCTCCGGCCCGTGAGCGCCTGCCCCTCGCCTTTGAGCCGAATGTCGGCCAAACCGCGGCCCCGGTCCGCTTCATTGCCCACTCTGCGGGCGGCAAGTTCTTCTTCACCCCGGATGAAGTGGTCGTTGCGTTGGGGGCACCGACGGATGATGCTCCCCACCCGCCCCAACCCCCGGCCGCCAACACGCGCCCGGTTCTGCGCGTCCGCTGGCTCGGCGCGAATGCCGCCCCAACCCTGGTAACGACCACCCCGCTCGACGGGCGGGTGAATTATCTCTTAGGCAACGACCCCAGCCAGTGGCGCACCAATGTCGCCACTTACGCCGGCTTGACCTACCAGGACCTCTATCCTGGGATCAGCTTAGCTTACGAAGGTACTGGGCGCACCCTCAAAGGCACCTATACCGTGGCTCCTGGCGCGGATCCTACCCAAATCCGTTGGCGCTATAGCGGGGCGGATCAGGTCCGGGTGGATGCCGCCGGGCAGTTGCAATTGCAAATCCGACCGATCTTCGCCGAGCAAGTCGTCACCATGACCGAGCGTATTCCGGTGGCCTGGCAGGAGCGCAATGGGCAGCGCATCCCCGTCACCGCGCAGTATGCGCTCGCGGCCGACCGCAGCGTCCATTTCGCTCTGGGGGCCTATGACCATACGCTACCCTTAACGATCGATCCCACGCTGGAGTATGGCAGCTATCTTGGTGGGGGGGCCAGCCCCAACTTCGGCGGCAACGACAGCGGCAACGCCATCACCCTCGACAGCGCCGGCAATATCTATGTGACCGGCGCGACCGGCTCGGCGAACTTCCCCACCGCTAACGCGCAGCAGCCCCAAAATGGACGCGTGCCCAATCCGGTGGGCTATAATGATACCGACATCTTCGTCAGCAAACTCAATCCCGCCGGCACGGCCTTGATCTACTCCACCTACATCGGGGCCAATGAAGTGGACTGGGCCAATGCGCTGGCGGTGGATAGCAGCGGGCAGGTCTATCTCACCGGTCGCACCGCCTCGCGGGCGCAGGCGCTCTTCTATAGCCCCTTCCCGCTGGTGAATGCGGCCCAGACCACCTTTGGCGGTGCCTGGGATGCCTTCGTCTTAAAGCTGAATGCGGGGGGTTCAGCGCTGGTCTTCTCCACCTACCTGGGCGGCGGCAGCTTCACCTACGGCTATGACGAAGGGCTAGGGATTGCCCTCGACAGCAGCGGCAATGCCTATGTCACCGGCTACACCGCCTCCCCCTCTTTCCCTACCACTACCGGAGCCTATCAGCCAGCGGCCGGGGCGTGCTCCAGCACCAGCGGCCTACCCTGTTATGACGCCTTCCTGGCGAAGTACAGCCCGAGTGGGGCCAAACTCTATGCCACGTACCTGGGTGGCGGCTGTCCGACGACGAGTCCCTGCCCCAGCGATGATTACGGCAACGCCATTGCCCTGGACAGCAGCGGGGCGATCTATCTCACCGGCCAGACCAACACCCCCAACTTCCCGCTGGTCTCCCCGCTCCAGGCGACCAACCTGGGGGCTTATGATGTGTTTGTGACCAAGTTCAGCACCGCCGACGGCTCGGCCCCGGTCTATTCGACCTACCTGGGGGGCGGCAGCGATGACAAAGGCCTGGGCCTGGCGCTCGATAGCTCCAATAATATTTATGTCACGGGGGAGACCAATTACAACAGTACCACCCCGTTCCCGACGACGAGCGGGGCCTTCCAGCGCACCCATAGCGGGTCGAGTACGCTGGATGCCTTTGTTGCTGAGATTCAGGCGAATGGCAGCGCCTTGAGCTATGCCACCTACCTGGGTGGCAGTCTCGCCGACACGGCCCGTGCGGTGGCGGTGGATAGCGCAGGGAACGCCACGGTCGTCGGGCGCACCGCCTCCACGAACTTCCCCCTTTCGACGGTGAATGTCCTCCAGTCGAGCTATGGCGGGGGCAGTGCCGATGCCTTCATCACCCAGTTGAACCCGACCGGCACGGGGCTGGTCTATTCCACCTACCTGGGCGGGAGTGGGGAAGACCAGGGGAATGCCCTGGTGCTCGACAGCTTGCAATATGCCTACCTGACCGGGTATACCGACTCGCCGAACTTCCCGACGATGGGGGCGTTCCAGGCGGCGCGGGGCGGCGGGCGCGATGCCTTCGTTGCCATCATCGACCCGCTCGATCGCCCGCCCGGCACCCGGCCCATCGGCCAATCCTTCGGCAGTACCTGCCCAGTCTGTGGGCAGAATAATGCCAGCGGCCATGATCTCGACCCGGTGAACCTGGCGACGGGCAACGCGGTCTGGCATGAGACCGACCTGGAGGTCGCGTCCCCCGGCCTCCCGTTTGCCTGGGCGCGCACCTACAATAGCCGGGACACCCAGGCCCGCGCGCTGGGTCGGGGTTGGAGCCTCAGTTATGATGCTCGGCTGGACCTGTCCGTCCCTGACGAGGTGACGGCACTGGCCGAAAACGGGATGCAGAGCCGCTACGTTCTCTCCGGCACCCAGTACCTGCGGCCCGCCGGCGTACTAGCCGATCTCTATCAGGACGGTGACGGCACTTATCGACTGGTGCGCCCCGACCAGACGGTGCTGCATTTCTCGGCCGCCGGCCAGCTCCTGAGCGAGGCCGATAGCGCCGGGCGGACGACCGCCCTGAGCTACACCGCGGGCGTGTTGAGCGGCGTGACCGACACGGCGGGCCGCAGCTACGCCATCACGACCGACGGGCAAAACAGGGTCACCCGGCTGACCGACCCCAGCCTGGGGCGCACTGTGGTCTATACCTACACCGGAACGCTGCTGACCGAGGTCGCGGACACACTCGGTCGGGTTACGTACTACAACTACACTAATAATCTGCTGACGGCCATTACCCTGGCCGACGGCAGCCAGCGGGTCCAGAATCAGTATGACACGCTGGGCCGGCTGACCTGGCAGGATGCCTGGAATACGACCCCCTTCACCGTCACTTATGACATTGCCATCCCGGCCATCTATGGCGTGCCTGTCACCCGCACCCAGGTGTTGGATAGCTTGGGCCGCACGGTCAAATACGACCATGATGCGGCGTTCCATCTACGCCGGGCCATCGACCAGGCCGGGCAGGAAACCCGCTATGAATTCAATGATAACGACCAGCCGATCCATGTCACCGATCCGTTGAGCCGGGTGACCAGCGGCGAGTACGACCCGCAGGGCAACCTCTTGACCACGTACGATGGGCTGGGGCAACCGACCACCTACACCTACGATGGGGGTAATCGGCAGCGCACGGCGCAGGATACGTTGGGCCACACGACCACCTACACCTACACCACGGCAGGCCTGCTCCAGCAGGCGCTGGCCCCGCTCAACCAGCGCAGCACGTACACCTATACCAATGTGCTGCTGCGCTCGGGGCAGACCACCGCGCTGCTGGCCGCCGAAGAGGATGCGCTGGGGCGGGTGATGCGCTACGCCTATAATGACCTGGGCCTACCGATCACGCTCACCAATGCGCTGAACCAGGTGACGACCCTAGAGTACGATGGGGCCGGGCGGCTGACGCGCAGTGTGGATCCCACCGGGGTGGCCGAGTGCCGCGAGTACGATGCGGCGGATCACCTCACCGCCATGGTGCAAAACTGCCAGCCCGGCCAGCCCATCACCGAAAACCAGAACGTACGCACCGAGTATGGCTATGACCTGCTGGGCCGGACCATCTGGGAGCGTAACGCGGTGGGGGAGGTGACGCGTACGTTCTATGACGCGGGCGGGCAGGTGAGCCAGGTGGTGACGGGCTGCGCGGTCGCCGGGACGCCCAGCACCGGGGCGTGCGACTCCTATAATGCGGCCACCGCGGCGCAGAACCGCACCACGACCTATGGCTACGACAGTGTGGGCCGCCAGATCGCGGTCACCGATACACTGGGGATCGTCACCCGCACCGACTACGACCTCCAGAACCGCCCCTGGCGGATCATCAACAATTCCGTGCTGGGCCAGCCCGCCGATGCCACCACCAATGTGACGACCACGTTAGAATATGACGCCGCCGGGCAGGTGACGGCCCAGATCGACGCGTTGGGCCACAAGACAACCTTCGAGTATGATGCGACCGGGCGGCTGACGAAGCAGATCGCCAATTACGTCGATGGCAATCCTGCCACCGGCACGGCTGATAGTGATCTGGTGACCCGCATTGACTATGACCCGGTCGGCCTGCCGATCACGAGCACGGTCAATTACGTGGACGGGGCCTGGAACGCTGGCAAGCCCGATGAAGACCTGCGCACGGTCACCCGCTACGATGCCCTCAACCGCCCGATCACCGTCACGGTCAATTACGTGGATGGAGTGTCAGGCGGCAGTGAGGTGGATACCGACCTCATCACCCTCTATCAGTATGACGCGGCGGGCAATCGCACCGCCATGACCGATCCGCTGGGTCGGGTGACGGTGACGGTCTTCGATGCCTTGAACCAGCCGGTGGAGGAGATCGCCAACTGCACCAACGGCGCGGGGCTGCCTCGCACCAGCGCCTGCGCGGCGGGG
>JBBSAN010000122.1:0-12174 GCA_038252265.1 Chloroflexia bacterium | reverse complement strand
TGGTGCAGGATCTGCGCGGGCAGCATACCCTGAGCGAAGACGAGGTGCAGGAGCTAGCCTGGTTACGCAACCGCTGGGCCGAGCAGCCCCGGATGTGGGCGGATCAGCAAGTGCTTGTCCACGGCGACGCGACCCCGGCCAACTTTCTCCTGGGCGATGGCTTGCAGGTCATCGCGGTGGACCTGGAGCGGATGCAAGCAGCGGATCGTGTGTTTGATCTGGGGCGGATCGCGGGCGAACTGCAACATGCGTTTTTGCCGGTCACGGGTGATAAATATGCCGCCGAGCCGTTCATCGGGCACTTTCTCTGGGAGTATGCCTGCCACTTCCCCGACCGCGAACGCGCCTTTGCCGCGATCTGTGGCCGGGTGCCTTTCCAGATGGCGGTGACCCTGCTGCGCATCGCGCGCAATGATTGGGTTCCGCCCGAGCAGCGCCGCCGCCTGATCGCGGAGGCCAAGACGACCCTACGGACCTTCTGATGGATCTGCGCGCCATTCTCTTTGATGTCAATAGCACCCTCGTGGATATCGAGACCGACGAAGGGCGCACCGAGATCTACGACACCATCAGCCGGTTCCTGACCTATCAGGGCGTCACCTGGCCGCCGGACGCGCTGCGGGACCGCTACTTTCAGGTGATGTCGGAGCAGCGGCGGGCCAGCAAGGAAGCCCATCCCGAGTTTGACGCGGTCGCCATCTGGCGGGCCTTGCTGCACGAAGGCCGGGGGTTCGCCGCTATCCTGCCGCCCGAAAAACGCCAGCAGTTGCCGCGGATGCTGGCCGAGCTACATCGCGCCCTGGCGCACAAGCGCCTGGTGCTCTACCCGGATGTCCGCCCCGTGCTGGAGGCGTTGCACGCCCACTATGCCCTGGGGGTCATCACCGATGCCCAGAGCGCCTATGCGGTGCCAGAGTTGCGGGAGGTCGGGCTGGTGGAACTCTTTGCCGCCATTGTCGTCTCCGGCGATTACGGCTATCGCAAGCCCGACCCGCGCCTGTTCGCGATCGGGCTGGAGGCGTTGCACGTCCGCCCGGATCAGGCGATCTATGTCGGCAACGACATGTACTGCGATATCTTCGGCGCGCAGCAGGCCGGGATCGCCACCATCTTTTTTGCCACCCAATACGGCAAGAAAGCCTATGCAGATGTGGTGCCGGATTACACCATCCAGCGCTTTGCCGACTTGCCCGCTGCCGTGGCCGCGCTCGCCGCGCGCTAGGGGCACAAGGCGGGGATAAGAAGAACCGGAAGGGTTAGCCCTTCCGGTTCTTCTTGTTTAGGGGTATCCGGGATTACGGTTTCGCGGGAGCTACCGGCCCGCCGGGCGCTGCCGGTTTGGCGGCATCCCCCGGTGCCGCCGGGACGCTCCCCAGGTAGACGATCTGGGCCAGTTCGCCGCGCGTGGCTTTCGCCTCGGGCCGGAACCGATCGTCGAGCGTGTCACCGAAGATGCCGTGGGCATAGCCGGTTTCGATCGGCGCGTAGAGGGGACTGGTGCCGCGGTTGTTGCAAATCCGTCGGTGCTGGCTGACCCCCAGGCTGGCATCCTGAGCGCAGCAAAGGATCTTGTTGGGGCGGCGCGATTGTCATCGAAGAGCGGCGGCACACCGGGGAAGATCACGCCGGGTGGAATCCGGCGCAGCGGGTCGTTGACAGCCCGAAAGGCGAGTGCTACAATCAGCGGGCTTCACCGATGCCCCAGGGATCTTCCACCAACGGAGGAGCCAGGATGCCCCACCCTCGCCCCTTGATCAACCTCGTGCTGGTTGTGGTGATCGGCCTGGTGACGATTGCGCCCGCCCGCGCCGTGGGCACGCCCTACCAGACCGGGCTGGCGCGCTGGGATGCGGCCAGCGGCGGATTCGCCCGGTGGACCCGCAGCGGGGTCACGCTTGCCCCGGACGGCACCCTCTGGTTGGACCCGCAGACGGCGGCAGCCGCCACCGACCCCTATCCGCCCGGCGGCTATTACGGACACAATTTCTACAACGGCGGCAGCTTCTTCGCCGGCAGCGCAACCAGCCCGGTGCTAACCCCGGCTTCGGGGTCAGTGAGGCCATCCCCTCCTGGAACGCCGCGACGCCCCCCGGCACCTGGCTGGAAACGCAGGTGCGCGCCCAGATCGGCGGGCGCTGGACCACCTGGTACAACCTGGGGGTGTGGGCCGCCGACAGCGGCACCGTGCAGCGCCACTCAGTCAGCGGGCAGACGGATGGGGACGGAACGGTGGCGGTGGATACCCTGCTCCTGGACAAGAGCAAACCCCCGGCAACGGCGCTGCAACTCCGCCTGCGGCTGTTCACCACCGACCGCACGGTCGGGCCGACGGTGCGCCGCGCCGCTCTCGCCACCTCCACCACCCCACAGAAGCCGCGCCAGCTTACACCGGGCGATCCCCGCCGCTGGAACCGCGCCCTGGCGGTCCCGGCCTGCTCGCAAATGGTCTACCCGGATGGAGGGGAAGTCTGGTGCAGCCCCACCGCCCTTTCGATGGTGGTGGGTTACTGGGAGCACGATCCCGGCCCGTGTGCGCCGCGAGTGCGCGCTGCCGTTGCGGGGGTCTACGACTGGCGCTATGCCGGGCACGGCAACTGGCCGTTCAACACCGCCTATGCGGCCACCCACAACCTCAGCGGCACGGTCGCCCGCTTCACCAGCCTGGCGCAGGCTGAACGCTGGGTCGCGGCGGGAGTGCCGGTCATCCTCAGCGTTGCCTGGAAGCAGGGAGAATTGACGGGCGCGCCGATCCGGTCGAGCAACGGGCACCTCGTAGTGCTGGTCGGGTTCGACACGGCGGGCAATCCGATCATCAATGACCCTGCCGCGCCGGGTAATACGACGGTACGCCGGACCTACCAACGCGCCCAGCTAGAGTCGCTCTGGCTGGAGCGGTCGGGGGGCACCGTCTACCTGATCTACCCGCCGGGCTGGCCGGTGCCCACGCCGTAGAAGATGCGAGGCCCCCGGCCATGGGCGGGTGCTCGTGACCGGGGGCCGGTGGTACGCCAGGATAGCGCCTAGCCAACCGGAGTGAGGGCGAAAGCGAGACCGCGCTGCAACGCCTGCTGGTTGGCCTCCAGCGCGGCGCGGTGGCGGGTGCTCAGGTGTTCGGCCAGCATCCGCTCCAGGGTGGCGGGGCTGACGACCCCGGTCGCGCCGATCAGCGCACCGAGCAAGACTACATTGGCGGTCTGGGGGTAGCCCAGGTCGGCGGCGATATCCTTCGCCGGAATCGCGATCTCGCGGATGTCGAGCCGCCCGGCGTGCCCGCTGATCAGCGCCGAGTCCACAATGAGCACCCCACCCGGACGCACCAGCGGCGCATAGCGATCCATCGAGGGCTGGTTGAGCACGATCGCCACCGTGGGCTGGCTCACCAGCGGCGAGCCGATCTCGTCGTCAGAGACAACAACGGTGCAGTGCGCCGTGCCCCCGCGCATTTCCGGGCCGTAGGACGGAATCCAGGTGACGTTGCGGCCCTCGGCCAGCCCGGCATAGGCCAGCAGTTGCCCGGCAAAGAGCACCCCCTGCCCGCCAAACCCGGCGATCACAATTTCTTCCAGCATCGCGTCACCCCAGCTCTTTCACCGCCGCGCTCACTTTGTAGTCGCCCAGCGGATAGTATGGAACCAGCGTATCGGCCACGTAGCCCAGAGCGTCGTGCGGGGTCATGCCCCAGTTCACCGGGCACGCCGCCAGAATCTCAACCAGGGCGAAGCCTTGCCCGTGCATCTGCACCTGGAAGGCTGTCTTGATCGCCTTTTTGGCCCGGTTGATATGACCGGGGTCATGCACCGACCGGCGCACCACATAGGCGGCTCCGTCGAGCGTGGCAAGCAGTTCGGCCATGCGGATCGGGTAGCCCATCGTGGCGACCTCCCGCCCGGTGGGGCACGAGGTGGTGGTCATTCCCGGCAGGGTGGTCGGGGCCATCTGCCCGCCGGTCATGCCATAGACCGCGTTGTTGACGAAGATCACGGTGATGTTCTCGCCCCGCGCCGCCGCATGGATGATCTCGGCGGTGCCGATGGCGGCCAGGTCGCCGTCGCCCTGATAGGTGAACACCACCTGATCGGGATGCACGCGCTTGATCGCCGTCGCCAGGGCCGGGGCGCGCCCGTGCGGT
Source organism: Chloroflexia bacterium (assembly GCA_038252265.1). Taxonomy (GTDB): domain Bacteria; phylum Chloroflexota; class Chloroflexia; order QHBQ01; family JAICKM01; genus JBBSAN01. Next base: position 8,045 of record JBBSAN010000122.1, on the reverse strand, counting down.
GCCTGGGCGAAGTCGCAGTCAAAATAGTTGTAGGCAAAAACGGAGCAGCCGACCGAGGCCACACCGATCGTGCGCTCGCGCAGGTCTAGTTCGTCGATCACCTCGCCCACCAGCCGCTGGATCGTGCCGTGGCTACAGCCGGGGCAATAGTGGGTGACCACGGGCGTCAACGCGTGTGGTCGTTCGTAGACAACCGCCATGGTGTCCATCAGGGTCCCATCCTTTCGCACGGCTCAACCGGCATGGCCCGCCAGCACGGGCGGGCGGCTGGTGATATGGTAGGTGCCGACCGGGCCAAACCCGGCGATCTCGGCCCGGATCTCATGGGGCATCGGGATCAGCCCGCCCAGGCGGCCCAGGAAGCTGACCAGCGGGGCCGACCCAACGGCCAGGCGCACATCTTCGAGCATTTGCCCGGCGTTCATCTCCACGACCAGGAAGCGCGGGACGTGCCGAGCCAGCGCGGCCAGCCGCACCGTGGGGAACGGCCAGAGGGTGATCGGGCGGAACAGCCCCACCCGCTCCCCGGCGGCTCGCGCCTCTTTCACCGCCGAGAGCGCGGTGCGCGCCGCCGAGCCGAAGGCCACCACGACCAGATCGGCATCCTCTGTCCAGCGCTCTTCCCAGCGGACTTCGTGCGCCTGCACAGCAGCGATCTGCTCTTGAAGGACGAGATTGAGCGCTTCCAGCCCCTCCGGATCCAGGCTGATCGAGGTGATGATGCGGCGCGGGCGGTCTTTGGCCCCGGTCAACTCCCAGCCGCGATCCTGCCGGGGTAGCACCCGCAGCGGTGGCATCTCGACCGGCTCCATCATCTGGCCGACCGTGCCATCGGCAGCAATGATCACGATGGTCCGGTAGCGCTCGGCCAGCTCAAACGCCCCATAGGTGAGATCGACCGCCTCCTGCACCGAGGCCGGGGCCAGCACCAGCGGGTGATAGTCGCCGTGCCCCCCGCCTTTGGTCAGTTGGAAGTAGTCGCTTTGCGACGGGGCGATATTGCCCAGGCCGGGGCCGCCGCGCATCATATCGACCAGCACGCAGGGCACCCGTGAGCCAGCAATATAAGACAGCCCCTCTTGCATGAGCGACATGCCGGGGCTGGAGGAGGAGGTCATCACCCGCGCGCCCGCACAGGCTGCGCCGTAGACCATATTGATCGCGCCCAGTTCACTCTCCGCCTGGAGAAAGACGCGGTCCAGTGCGGGCATCCGCCGGGCGAGGTATTCGAGCAGTTCGGTCTGGGGAGTGATCGGGTAACCGAAATAGGCTTCCAGCCCGGCGCGCACCGCTGCTTCGGCGATCGCTTCGTTGCCTTTCCACAGTTCTTTGGACATAGCGAGCCTCCCGGTCAAACGTTCGGCTGCGGCGCGGGCGTTGGGCGGCGCGCTGCTTCTCGATAAATGGTGATCCCGCCTTCGGGGCAGACCGTCGCACAGAGCAGACAGCCGGTGCAGGCCCCGGTGGGGTCCACCAGCAGGGCGGGATGATACCCCCGTGGCGTAAAGTGGTCACTCATCTGGATCAATCCCTTGGGACAGACAAAGGTGCAGAGCGCGCAGCCTTTGCAGCGGCTCTCGTCTAGAGCAATCGTGCCATGCATGGGTCAGACCTCCTATCGTCGGCGATCGGCAGGATCGCCGCGTGTCCACTGTCACACTGGGAATCACGCGGCGATCCACTTGCTCTAATCGTAGCAGGCGCAGGTGGATAATTACCTGTACGCCGGTAATCATCTGGTAAACAGGCCGGGTCAAACAGCGGGCGGAGAGTGCGTGCCTGTACCCGGCTCACGGTAGCACATCGGTGGCGTCCGGGCGATCGAGGGCCTGGTCATCGAGCGAAATCGGATCTTCCACCGGTTCCAGGTGAGTGAAGACGGTCAGGTGGGGCAACTGGCTAATCAGGGCGTGTTCGATCTGCTCACACAGATCATGCCCGCGCTGGATCGTCCAGGCCCCCGGCACGAGGACATGGATCGACATGAAGCGCCGCTGCCCGGCCATGCGCGTGCGGAGCGCATGGAACAGCACCCCTTGCGCCCGGTACGAGTCCAGCACGCGGGTGATCACCGTCTGGTCCGCTGCGGGAAGGGCGGCATCGAGCAACCCTTCCGCCGAGTCGCGCATCAGGTGGAGGGCGGTTCGCACGATGTTGGCCGCCACCAGCAGCGCGACTAGCGGATCGAGGGCCAGTACGCCCGTGACCTGGACCAGCACTACCCCGACCAGCACGCCCCCGGTGGTCCAGACATCGGTCAGCAGATGCGCCCCGTCGGCCCGTAGGGTGATCGACCCCAGGCGACGGCCCGCCCGCAGCAGCACCAGGGCCACGCCCCCGTTGACGGCGGAGGCGACCAGGGACACGGCCAGGCCCAGGCCGAGATTATCCAGCGGCTGGGGGCGCAAGAGGCGGTCCACTGCGGCGACGGCAATGACCCCCGCCGCCAGCAAGATCAACGCGCCTTCCAGTCCGCTGGAGAAGTATTCCGCTTTGCTATGGCCGTAGGCATGTTCGGGATCGGGTGGGTGGGCGGCCACGGTCAGCGCACCAAAGGCGGCCAGGGCCGCGATCAGGTTGATCCCCGACTCGGCGGCATCGGAGAAGAGACCGACCGAGTTCGTAAGGAAGTAGGCCCCCAGTTTCAGGACAATCGTGACCACCGCAGCGGCAATCGAGAGCGCGGCGTAGGTGCGGGCCGAACGCGCGTGCTGGGGGTGTCCCGCCGGGGGGGTTACACTATTCTTGCTAACGGCTTGTTCTTGGACTTGCATCAGCATCCTTCGAGTGCGCCCCGCGCCTGCCGGGCTGCTGTCGGGCGCAGGGTTCATAGCGGCGCGAGGGTCTATCCCCGGCCATCCGATTTACCGGTGGATCAACAGGATCGGGTGCCGGGCCTGCTGGAGGACCCCGGCGGCGATGCTGGCGTGCCAGAGCCGATCCACCCCCCGCGGCCCGTGGGTCGCCATCACCAGCAAGTCCGCATTTACAGCGTCGCTATAGCGCGTGATGGCTTCGGCGGGGTCCCCCGGAACCAGCGCGGTCTCCACGCGCACCCCGGCCATCTGCAAGCGCGCCGCGATCTGCCCCAGGTAGGTCTCAGGAGACACCTCTGCGGCGGCCCGCGCCCCGGCAAGTTGGGCAAAGACCAACGGCTCTTCATACCCCGGCTCCGGGATGATGGTGACGAGCAGCAGCCGCGCACCGGTCGCGGCGGCCAGGGCCTGCGCGGGAGCCAGGGCCTGTGCGGCATCGAGCGATCCGTCCAGGGGCACCACAATCGTATGGTAGGGACGCGCCGAGGGCAGGCGCAATCCCCCCGCCTCCCGCTGGGGGCACACCAGCAGCAGGGGCCGGGGCGCGTTGTGCAGCACCTGCTCGGCCTGGCTACCCAGCAACCAGCCCGCCAACCCGCTCCAACCGTGGGTTGCCATGGCGATCCCGATCACCTCGGGTTCTCCAGCAGCATAGGCGACGATCTGGGTGGCCGGTTCTCCTTCGCGCACGGTCACGGCCACCGCCTGTTGCTCCGTCGTCAGGGTCTGTGCTACGGTGTTCAGGTAGGTCTGCGCCTGGTGATGGCGCGCCTCCCAGGTGTGATACGGGACGGACCCCCGCGTCACGGCCCCGGTCAGGGGATCCGGCACGGCGGGCGGGGCGATCACCTGAAGCAGGGTGAGCTGGCTGCCGGTGGCGTGCGCCCAGATCCGGGCGTGGGGCATAATCATCTCCGCCAGGGGCGAGCCGTCTAACGGGACCAGAATTTGGGGTTGCATGGCTGGGGCCTCCTTCGGGCCAGGGTGGGTTAGCCGCGATCCGCCTGACGGCGGCGCAGCCATTTTTCGACTTCGACGGCCCCCAGCACCAGCGCGCTCAACCCCAGGCTGAGCGCCAGGTCCGCTGCCGCGAGGGGCGTGGTGTGGAAGACGCCTTGCAGGAACGGCAGGTAAATCAGCGCCCCTTGCAGCGCCACCGTCAGCCCCACCGCGCCGAGCAGGGGCTTATTGGTCCACAGGCCGACGCGCCAGAGCGAGTCGCGGTCGGTCCGCAGCCCCAGCGCCAGCGCCATCTGGGCCAGGGTGAGGGTGGTAAAAATCATCGTCTGCCAGCCCGCGCGGCCCGTCGCCCAGTAGCCGAACCCGACGCCCAGGGCGACCAGCCCGGTCAACAGCCCCAGCCCCAGCACCCGCACGCCGAGGCCCCGGCTAAAGATGTTCTCGTTCGGGCGATGCGGCGGGCGTTGCATCGTGCTGCGCTCTGCCGGTTCCAGCCCCAGCGCCAGCGCGGGCAGCCCATCGGTCACGAGGTTGATCCACAAGATTTGTAGCGGCAGTAATGGCAGGGGCATCCCGATCAAAGGCGCGAGCAGCATCACCCATAGCTCCCCGACGTTGCCCGCCAGGATGTACTGGATGAACTTGCGGATGTTGTCGTAGATCACCCGCCCCTCTTCGACGGCGGCGACAATGGTGGCGAAGTTGTCGTCGAGCAGCACCATGTCGGCGGCCTCTTTCGCCACGTCGGTGCCGGTGAGGCCCATCGCCACGCCGATGTCGGCCTGCTTCAGCGCCGGGGCGTCGTTCACCCCGTCGCCGGTCATCGCCACGATCTGGTTTTGCCGTTGCAAGGCCTGCACAATCCGCAGCTTGTGCGCCGGCGAAACGCGGGCATAGACGGCGACCCGCGCCACCTGCTCGGCCAGATCCGGCTCGGTCAGGCGGTCCAGATCCTGACCGGTCAGCAAGGCCGCGTCGCCGCCGATGCCCAGGTCCTGGGCGATGGCCCGCGCCGTCAGGGGGTGGTCGCCGGTGATCATCACCAGGCGGATGCCGGCCCGGCGGCAGGTCGCCACGGCGCGATACACTTCGGGGCGCACCGGGTCAATCATACCGATCAGGCCGACGAAGATCAGATCGCCTTCGACGCCGGAGGCCGTGACCGGCTCCGGCAGCGTCGCCAGCGGGCGAAAGGCCACGCCGAGGATACGCATTCCGCGTCCGGCCAGCCGCGCATTGGCCGCGAGGATTCGTTCGCGCCAGGCCGGGGTCAGCGCCTCGGCCTGCCCGCCCACCCAGATCCGGTCGGTGATCGCCAGCAGGCCATCCACCGCGCCTTTGGTAAAGGCGAGATACGGCGGAGCCGGGCCACCTCCCCCGACCCCCCCGGCGAGGAGCGCCAGGGCGGGCGGGAAGGGCTGCGGCAGCGCATGGAGCGTGGTCATGCGCTTGCGAACCGAGTCGAACGGGCACTCAGCCACGCGGGGGAAGGCCGAGTCGAGCGTCGCCCGATCCAGACCCAGGCGAGCTGCCGCCACGACCAGCGCCCCCTCGGTCGGATCGCCCAGCGCGTGATATTCCCCCGGTTCGTCGGGGTTGGCCTGGAGCACGGCATCGTTGCACAGCGCCCCCCCGGCCAGCAGCCAGGCCAGATCGGGCTGATCCTGGAGACGGCGCGGTTGTGTGGTCCCCGGCTCCAGCGTCGGGGCGTCGTCTTCTAACGGCGTGCTGAGGTCCACCTGTTGGCCGGCCACGTCGAGCACGGTCACCGTCATGCGGTTCTCGGTCAGCGTGCCGGTCTTGTCGGAGCAGATGACCGTGACCGAGCCGAGCGTTTCGACCGCAGGCAGCTTGCGGATCAGCGCCCGCCGGACCAGCATCCGCTGGGCACCCAGCGCCAGGGCGATGGTGACGACGGCAGGCAGCCCTTCGGGCACGGCGGCGACGGCGACGCTCATCGCCGTCAGCAAGAGGATCTGCCAATCTTCACCGCGCAGCCAGCCCAGCAGCACCATGACGCCGACCAACGCCAGCGCGGCCACGGCCAGCCCCCGGCCCAACTGGGCCAGGCGGCGCTGCAAGGGAGTCGTCGTGCGCCCGGTCGTCTGGAGCAGGGTGGCGATGTGGCCCAGTTCGGTCTGCATCCCGGTGGCCGTGACCAGCGCCTGCCCGCGCCCAAACGTGACGCTGGTGCCCTGGTAGACCATGTTGTGCCGGTCGCCCAGCGACAGGTCGGGGTCGGGGCGGGCCTGGGGATCTTTTTCCACCGGCTCCGACTCGCCGGTGAGGGTCGCTTCTTGCACCCGCAGATTGGCGCTCACCATGACCCGCCCATCCGCCGGGACCAGATTGCCCGCTTCCAGCAGCACGAGATCGCCCGCCACCAGATCGGCGGCGGAGATCTCCCGCACCTGCCCGTCGCGGCGCACACGCACCTGGGGCACGGCCAGCTTCTTCAGCGCGGCCAACGCCTGCTCGGCCTGATATTCCTGCTGGAAGCCAAGCAGGGCATTCAAGACAACAATCGCCAGGATGACCGCCGCGTCCTGATAGTCGCCCAGGACCACGGACAGGACGGCGGCGATGATCAGGATGACTACCATGATCCCGGTGAGTTGCTCCCACAGGATGCGCCAGGGGCTGATCTGCGCTTGCTCGCTGAGGGTGTTGGGGCCATCCTGGGCAAGCCGCCCGGCGGCGTCCGCTGTGCTCAGGCCTGCCGCCGCATCGGTGCCCAGGCACGCGACGACTGCCAGCGGCTCTTGCTGGTGCCAGGCAGGCAGGGTGGTCGCCTCGGTGGTCGGGGGGAGCAGTGTGGGCACCGATGGTGTGTACGTCATGGTGGGTCCTGTGTATCTCGATTCTGATCGGCGGCGATGCGAACGACGGGCGCAGCGTGACCGTCGGGGATGGTCGCCCCATTCCTATTGTAGCGAATAGCGGTCAACAGGGGGGTGTATAGAGGTGAACAAGGAGTGACAATGCGGTGGGGTGGCAAGGGGATGCAAGGCAGAAACGTTCGGAAGTCAGTACCCTGTCACCGGGCACGGCGCATATACACCACTTATGCACCCCTATACCCCCCCGCTTTCACCGCTGTACGGTAGAGTTAGCATAGGGGGCACCAACTGCGCCACCCCCGGCTCTTGATACCTGGGACGGCTCGTTAAGGAGGTAGGCACTATGCAACCCCAAATTCTTGTACCGCTGGATGGCTCGCCGCTGGCAGAGGCCATCCTGCCCCACGCGGCGACACTGGCCCGCGCCACCGGCAGCGGCCTGACCCTGCTGCGCCTGGTCCCGACCATGGTGGTCCTTAACCCCATCGCGGGCATGGTGCCGGCCACGGTGTTTGACTATGAAGCCCAGCGGGCCAGCGAGGATGCGGTCCGTGACTACCTGCACACGGTCGCCGCGCAGCTTGCCGCCCCTGATCTCCCGGTGCAGACGCTGTGGAGCACCGGCGATCCGGCCACGGCGATTGTCGCCTGGGCGGCGCAGGACCCGCCCGGACGGCGCATTGCGATGACGACGCACGGGCGCAGCGGGTTGGGGCGCTGGGTCTTCGGCAGCGTGGCCGAGAAGGTGCTCCAGGGCGCGCCGGCCCCCCTGCTGCTGGTGCGGGTGCAGGAGGACGAGGCGATCCGGCGGCTGCCCGCCCGGCCTTATCGCGTGCTGCTTGTCCCGCTGGACGGCTCGGCGCTGGCCGAACGAGCACTGGCCCAGGCCGTGCCCCTGGCCCAGGCGACCGGGGCTACCTTGCAGCTTGTCTCCATTGTGACCGGGCTGGACGACGATCTGGAGGCCGAACCGGACACCGCGCCCGCCACGCCCGACGTGGCGATCAGTCACATGCAGGACTATCTGGCGAGCGTGGTCGCGCGGCTACAACCTGACGGCGTGACCGCCCGGGCGCACGTCATCCACGGCCATCCGGTGGACGGCATTCTCCGCACCGCCGACAATACGGAGGCCGACCTGATCGTCATGGCGACCCACGGACGGGGCGGCCTGCAACGGCTGTGGCTGGGCAGCGTGGCCCTCAAAGTGACCCAGAGCGCCGGGCGTCCGGTGCTGCTGGTGCGGGCCTGACCACACGACGGGATCCGCCACCGCGCCCGGCTCCTCATCCGACCGGCAGCCCCTGGCCGATCCGGGGGACGGTTATACACCGGACGTTCACCGCTAGATACCCTGGATGCCACCGGCATCGGATATGATGAGCGTGGGAGCCACTATACGACCGCCGCGACGATCCCGTCGCGGCGG
>JBBSAN010000121.1:0-12178 GCA_038252265.1 Chloroflexia bacterium | reverse complement strand
GGTTGCCGAAGCTCGCCATATCGACCTTGTTGATCGTGCCCCCGTAGTGATGGACGACCGCCTGAATGCGCGTATAGTAGCTGTTGAGCACCTGACCCACCAGCGACGTATTTTGTTCAAAGCCCGCTGGCAGCTCCAGCAGCGCCAGGATCTTGTGCAGGGTATAGAACCGGGCGAAGAAGATGGTGACCGGGCGGAACTCGCCGCCCTCGGCGTTCACCCGCAAGAAGCGATCGGGCAGCATGTGCGGCATGAACGGCTGCACGGCGCGAATGCGGGCCAGCAGCGTGTGAATGGTCTCAACGCTGGGCGGGTCCGGCTCCCAGAAGACGCGGAACGAGGCCGGGGGCGCGATCCGCCCGGTCAACCGGCGCAGGCGATAGAGGCCTTCCTGCGCCGGTTGGACCTCCGGGCCGGTGAGCGCCAGGTGCGTCTCTTCCGAGATAATCACCTCGCCCGGCGCGGCCTGCTCCTGGGCGGCTACGACCTGGTTGATCACTGCCCCGGTCACCACCAGCTCGGTGTGGCTGGCGTCGCCCACCTCGGCGGCGAACAGCCTGCCGCTATGCACTGCGATCCGCAGGCGCAAGGGGAACGGCCCCCGGCTGGTCGGCACCGCCGTAAAGGCGGCCATGCGCGCCTGCATCGCCAGGGCGGCGGCGCAGCCCAGCGCGGCGTGATGGATCCCGGCGCGCTTGGTGTCGAAGAAGGCGGTCAGCCCATCGCCGCCAAACTGGATCACGCCGCCACCGTGAGCATACACTTCTTCGAGCAGGGCGGCGAACAGCCGGTTCACCAGGGCGCTGATCTCTTCGCTGCCTCCGCGCCCCGCTGCGGCCAGGCGGGATGACAGTGCGGTGAAGCCGGACAGGTCCGCCGCCAGCACGGTGCCGGTCAGCGCCAGGCCGCTGATCCGCCCCCGTTCTGGCTGGATCATGTGCAGGTCGAGGACCGGCGTCGGCACAAACGGCACCACCGCCGCCAGGGCCACTTCGAGGCGCGCACACACGCCCGCCAGCACCTCACGGGAGGGGGCTGTGGATTGTTCCAGATCCTGAAACAGGGGGGCAGGCAACAGCGCTTGCAATAGCGCGCGGTTGGCAGGGGACCAATCGATCATGAAACTGGACTCTTCGGAACGCACGGCTGAGAACAGGGGTCCCACCAATGTCTAAATAACACTGCCAACAAGGCATGGATTCGTAGCAAGTTTCACGCCCTCAATTCCTGGCTAGTGCCAGGCCGCAATGGGCCTGGCACCTATATAACCCGACCGGATCGCCCGGCGTCTATACGCCGCTGTCGATCCTTATTATTACAACGCATAGTACCATCATCAGGATGCGCCCGGATTGACAGCCGTAGTATAATAGCGGAACAGTCGGAGGTTAGGAGAGGATAGATCCGCCGATGAGCGAGGTGGTAACATTCGATGTGCTGAAGGCTATGCTCTGCGATCTGGCCGGGACCATGCATACGCACGCCGATGAGCTGACCCACCTGGACACCGCGATCGGTGATGGGGACCATGGCCGGAACATGGCGTTGGGTTTTCGGAGTGTGCGCGAAGAAATCCTGGCCGCGCCGCCCACGACCCCGGCGATCCTGCTCCGCTCCGCCGGGATGACGCTGGTGGCGACCGTCGGGGGAGCATCTGGGCCGTTGTACAGCGCTGCGTTTATCGCCGCCGGGATCGCGGCGCGGGCCAACGATACGCTCACCCTGGCCGATCTGGCCCGTATGATCAGCGCGGCCAGCGATGCGGTGGCCCGGCGCGGGCGGTGCCGCGTGGGTGATAAGACCATTCTCGACGCGCTTGACCCGGCAGCGCACGCCCTGGCCGAGGCGGCAGCCGCCGACCGCAGCCTGTTGTTCGGGTTACAGGCGGGGGCCGACGCGGCGCGTGAGGGGATGAAAGCGACGATCCCGCTGGTGGCGCGCTGCGGGCTGGCCTTGCAGTTCGGCCCCGCGTCCGCCGGACACCAGGATCCCGGCGCGACTTCCTGTTACCTGATCTTCGACTCGTTTGTGCATACCTATCGCCGGTTGCGGCCCCAGGCACGGTAAAAGGAAGAGGGATGAATTAAGAAGAATAACCAATCAAACCGTTTTCATCCTTCTTAATGTATCCGTCTTCCTTGCAAAGAGGCTCGATGATGATCCTCGTAGACGAATCGTCCGCCCCGGCGAGCGCTTATGCGCTGCTCTGCGCCGGGCTGGAAACCATGGGCACCCCGGCCCTGTTGCTGGACGAGCGCGCGCAGATTGTGTATGCCACCGAGGCGGCGGCGCACCTGCTGGGCCGTGACGTGGCCGCTATCGTTGGGCAGGCCTGGCCCGCGTTATGGGCCGCCGCCTGCGCCGCCGATCGGGCGGTGACCGAGGAGCCACAACGCCTGACCCTCCAGCGTGCCGACGGGGTGATCCCGGTGCGGGTCTGGGGACGGCGGGTGCCCGGCACCCCGGCCACGCTGATCGGCCTGGAAGATCTCTCTGCCGAAGATGAACGCGAGCGGGAAGTGCTGCGTATCTTCCGCGATTCGCAGGAACAGGCCGACGATCTCTTCGCCCTCTACCAGATTACCCAGTTTCTCAATACCGCGCAGGAGTTGGATCAACTCTGTACCACCTTCCTGCGCGAACTGGAACGGCTCACCGCCGCCGACCGGGCCTGCCTCTACCTGGCGACGCCGGATGGCGGGTTGCAGCCCAAAGTGTGGGACGGCTTGCCCGCTCCCCCGTCACACCCGGACACGCAGGCCGCTCAGGGCTGGTTCCAGGCCCACGCCGCCGACCATGCCGTCCTCACCCTGCCGCTGTTCGCCGAAGATCGGCTGGTCGGGCTGGCCTTGCTCGCCCATCCCGGGGCCCCCCGGCGGGAGTCGCGCTTCCTCCATACCGTCGCCAAAGAGATGGGAACGGCGCTGGTGGCGATGGCCGGGCGGCAGGCCTTGCGCGAACAGGAGCAAAAGCTGGAAGCGATTGTCGCCGGGACGACCGACGCGATCATCCAGGTTGGCCCGGATCGCCGGGTGCGCGACTTCAATCCCGCCGCCGAGTGGCTGCTGGGCTGGACGGCAGGGGCGGCATTGGGCCGCGCCTGCCAGGAAGTGCTGGGCTGCGGCAGCCATAGCGGGTGTGGTGGAGACTGCCCCTTTGCCCAGGTGCTGACCACGCACGAGCCGATCCCGAACGTCGAACTGGTGGTGGGCGAGCAGGGTCAGCCGCGCCATGTGGCCGCCAGCGTGGCCGCGCTCAATCTCGGTACCGCCACGGCCTCCGCGGCGGTGGCGATCCTGCGCGACGTGAGCAAGCAGAAGCAGGTCGAGCACATGAAAGCCGACTTCCTCACCACCGTCTCGCACCAGTTGCGGACGCCTCTGGCGCTCTTGCGCGGCTACACCGACACCCTGCGCCACCTGGAACTGTCGCCCCAGGAGCAGCAAGCGTGCATCGGTGGCATCGCCGAGACCACCACCCGGCTGGAACACCTGATTGTCGATATCCTCGATGTGACCCAGATCGAAGAGGGGCGGATGGAACTGCACCGCGAGCCGGTGCGCCTGGTAGACGTGGTCCGCATGGCGATCACCGCCCTGCCCCAGGCGACCTACCGTTCGCGGGTCTGGAGCGAACTCGGCCCCGATCTGCCCCTGCTGGACGCCGACCCCCAGCGCCTGGAACAGGTGCTGATCAACCTGCTCGAAAACGCGCTGAAGTACTCGCCGCCCACCGGGCAGGTGATCTTGCGGGCCACGCATGTGGGCCAGCGGGTGCGGGTGCAGGTGCTGGACGAGGGCATCGGCATCCCGGCGGAAGACCAGGAGACGATCTTCGGTAAGTTCCAGCGCGCCGGGAACGCCCGCCGCCTGCAACTGCCCGGCACCGGCCTGGGCCTGTTTATCTGTCGGAGTATTATTGAGGCGCATGGTGGACGGATCATGCTGGCGAGCGCACCCGGCAGCGGCACCTGCGTCAGTTTTTGGCTACCCGTGGCGATGGAGGCACGCTGATGGCGACCATTCTGGTGGTGGAAGATGAGGCCGGGCTACGAGATCTCCTGGCCCTCTGGCTGGGCCGCTCCGGCTACGAATGTGTGACAGCGGATAGCGGGCGGGCGGCGTTGCGCCTGTTCTACAGCGCCCATCCCGATCTGGTGCTGCTCGATCTGGCCCTGCCCGAAATGGACGGGTGGCAGGTCTGCGAGCGCATCCGCGAGGTGGCGCAAACGCCGATCATCATGCTGACGGCACGCGGGGAAGAGGCATCGAAAGTGCGCGGCTTGCAGATGGGGGCCGATGACTATATCACCAAGCCGTTCGGCTTCCCTGAACTGCTGGCCCGCGTGCAGGCCGTCTTGCGCCGCGCCGCCGGTGCCGGGCAGGCGCACGAAATCTACCGCAACGGCGCGCTGCTGCTTGATCCCCAGGCCCACCGCGCCTCACTGGACGGCGACGATCTCCCGCTCACCCCCACGGAATACCGCCTGCTGGTTTTCCTCATGCAACACAGCGGCCAACTGCTCACCCATCGCCAGATTCTCCAGGGGGTGTGGGGGCCGGCCTACGTCGATGATCTCGACTCGCTGCGGATCTATATCCGCAACCTGCGCCGCAAGCTGGAGACCGACGGCGGCCCGCGCTACATCGTGACCGAGCACGGCTTGGGTTACCGCTTCTTGAAGAGCCCCAGCCTCGCCGATGCGGGTGGCCTGGGTCGCCCGGCGTAACATGCGCCGCGTGCTCATGCGTCCGACCAATCGGTCCTTGAAGGAGCCGCCCGTGCTTGAGTCCCTGGTCGTCCGGCCCGCCCGCCTGCACGATGCCGAGGCCTGGGTGGCCTTGCGTGTCGCCGCCGAAGGCGCAATGGCTCCCGCCGATCCGGCCTGGGAGATCGAACAGTTTCAAGGCACGCCGCCCGACGGGCTTGCCAATCACCTGATCGGCTGGCGGGGTGAGCAGGCTGTGGCCGGTTGCACCCTCCACGGGCTGGGTGTGGTGACGGCTTTGTTTGATTTCGCTGTGGCCGCCGATGGCGTGCAGGACGATGGCCCAGCGTTTGTGCGGCAGGTGGTGGACCGGGTGCGGGTGGCGGGGGCCACGCTGATCACCGTCGAGTACCCTGCGGCCTACAGCCCGCTGTTCCTGGGCGCGGGCTTCCAGCAGAACACGCGCACGCGGATGAAGCGTTCGCTGGCCGACTATGCGCCGCGCCCGGTCCACCTGCCGACGGGCATCTTCCTGCGCCACCCCCGACCCGACGACGAGGCGGCGGTGGCGCTGCTGACCTACCACAACTACGCCGACACGGTGGACCGCGAAATGGCGAGCAGCAGCCGGGAGCAGGCCGCCTCGACCATCGGCCCCATGTTCCAGAGCGCCTATAGCCGCTTCGCCCCCGAATGCTCGTTCCTGGCCGAGGACGCGCAGGGGCAGCTTGTCGCCAATATCCTCCTGGGCGAGATGGAGACGCCGGAGGAGCGTCTGATCTGGGTATTAGACATATCCCTCAATCCCGACTGGCGCGGGCGAAGGCTGGGCAAGGCCTTGATGGGCAGCGCCTTCAACGCTGCTCACGCCGCTGGCTATACCCACATTGGCCTGATCGTCACCTGCGGCAACGTGCCTGCCTTGGCGCTCTACCATTCCTTCGGCTTTGTCGAGTACGGCGACCTGATGGTCGAGGCGTTTCTGCGCCTGCGGGGGTAGCGACGCGGCGGGGATAGAGGTCGAATCAGAACACCCTCCATGCACAGGTGCAGGAGGGTGTCCTATTTTGGCCCGACCTGGTTATACCGCCGGGGTAGCGTCGGCAGAGATCAAGATCGTGTTCCCGTCCGGGTCGTCCACCAGGGCGAAGTACATCCCGAACGGGGTGACAAAGGGCGCACGGTAGCTTTTGTAGCCCAGTCCCACCAGTTCGGCATACTTGGCATCCACTTCGGCCATACTCGGCACGTAAAATTCGAGGAGTACTTTATACGAACCCAGGGCAGCGGCTTCCGCCGGATCGCCTCGTTTGACCGGGCGGGTGTCCAGGAAGAACGTCAGCCCCCCGTTCATCTTCACCTCGACGTGCTGCTGGTCTTCCGTGCTGTCGGGCACAGCCAACCCTAACCGCCGGTAAAATGTCACCGACCGGTCCATATCTTGCACGGTCAACCCGACCATATAGAGTTCGAGACCCATACTACCGTTCCTTCAAATATCCTGGTACCTTCGTGTATTAGAACACCTCAAACATCGGGGAGGCCGCCTGAGCAAAGTACGGAGCGGCAATCGGGGCACCCGGCCCGTCCAGCAGGGGCTGGATCGCGGCGGTGACAAGGCGGTTGCCCACGTTCATGGCCGCATCGTTCGTGGGGTAGGGGCCGCGCCAGTTAGCGACCACCCCATCTTCGGCAATACCCCAGTACCAACCTGCGCGGGCGGGCGTACCCTCGGTCAACTCGTCGGGGGTCCAGTGATGCACGGTAAGGGTTAATTTGGTCATTGGCCGCTGCGTCCTTTCCGTCTCTCTTTTTCTGTAGCCATTAGCCCATCGCATATGCAAGCTGCTCTACTATATAAAATACTGATCCGGGTTACAAAGGAGCAACCTGATGGTTCTTATAGCACGAATTGTGCCACGTCTCTGTAGTAACGGTTCGTCAGGCGTGGTCAGCGGGCGGATAGTGCTCATAGAGATGCGGAGCGGGCAGGGGCCAGGGTTGGGCGGCGGACACGGCGGGCCGGGCCGCCCGGCTGTCCCGGCGCGAGGTGACGGCATGGCGCAGGGCAAAATAGGCGCGCCGCCAGGTACCGCGTAGCGATGAGTCGTGGTTCAGGGCAAAGATATAGCGGCCCCCGCCGAAGAACCGCTGCATCGCGCCGGTGCGGCGGGGATCGGCGTAGAAGGCCTGGACCTCGGCCAGGCTGCACGCATCCGCCTGGAGCCAGCGCGGCAGGTAGAAGTCCAGCAACAGTTCCACTTCGGTCAGCGAAAAGGTCAGACCGCCGCCGCCCGCCGGATCAATCGTATGGGCCGCGTCGCCCAGCACCACGATGCGCGCCACGGCGGGGGGTTGCATCCGGGCCACCTGCACCTTGCGGGTCATCACCGGCGAGACCACGCGCCAGCCCTGCGCGGCGGCAGCCAGCCGGCGGTTGTGCTCGGTCAGCACGGCCAGAGGCCGTTGTTTGAGATCGCGCTGCCACTCCTCGGAGATGATGCCCTGGCAAAAAATGTTGGCGCGGAGCGTGGTGCCCAGGCGGAAGAAGGTGGCATAGGCAATCGGCGTATCGGCCAGCGGATGGTGGTAGGTCTGGGAGTCATCGGGTTGACCTACCCGGCCCAATTCCCCTTCCAGGGTCAGGGCTACGGCGAACACCTGATTCGGCGGCTCAGGTTCGTAGGTCGCGCCCAGCGGCTCCAGCAGGTGCCGGGCATCGCCGGTCGCCAGCACGACCACGCGGCTGCGGACCCGCGCCCCGTTGTCGGTCACCACCTCGACCCTATCGGGATGCTGATCAAAACTCACCGCCTTGGTGCCGGGCCGGAAATCGACGCGGGGATCGAGATGCGCCCGCAGGTGATTGACGAAGGTATGGTAATGCAGCCCGGCTTCGGGGGGATCGAGCCGCAGCGTGCCCAGGTGCCGCTCGCCGAAGAAGACCGCCACGTTGTGCAGCGGCGTCAGGGCCGCGTCCACGGCGGGCTGGAAGCCCAGCCGCAGCAGCGCCTGTACGCCTTCGCCGCCGATTTTCTCGGCCTTCAAACAATCCGGCATAGGGTGCAGCCGGTCGAGCAGCACCACCGATGCGCCCTGGCGAGCCAGTCCCTGCGCACAGGCGACCCCGGCCACCCCGGCCCCGACCACGCAAACATCCACGATCTGATCGCCCATGATTTAGCCCATCCTTGTTCGTAGTGGTATGATCCCCGCATGGATCATATTTTGCACGGTCCATCTATCGTATAAACCATCTCCAGGCAGGAAGACAACCAGCAGCCGATCTCTTGATCATCGTGCGGCTTTGACAAACCGACAGGCCTGCGGTAGAATGCGGCAGATATTACACTCAGGAGGCTACCCATTCTGACTCCTACCGTTGGGCGACCATGAGCCGAAAAGTCCGCGTGCTCCAACTGATCGATCAACTGGGCGACGCGGGGGCGGAGCACTTACTCTACACCTTTGCCGCCGGGATCGACCGCTCGCGCTTTGAACTGCATGTCTGCGCCCTGCGCCCCTGGTCGCAGCCGAAGATCGTCCCGGCCATCCGTGCCCTCGGCTTCCCGGTCACCGAACTGAACCAGCACCACGCCTATGATCTCCCGGTCCTCCTAACGCTAGTCAACTACATTCGCCGCCACCGGATTGATATTATCCATACCCACTTGCTGGCGTCCGATGTGATGGGTCGCATGGCGGGCTTCCTCACCCGCCGCCCCGTGGTCTCGACCATCCATAATGCCCGCATTGACCTCGACCGCGAACCGCGCCACCAGCAGTGGATGGAGCGCTGGTCGGCCCGGCTCTGGTGTCGGCGGCTGATCGTTGTCTCCGCGCTGCTGCGAGAAGAGATCGCGGACTGGTTTGGCCTGCCCATCGGGCGGGTGGTCACCATCCCCAATGGGGTGGACACCGATCGGTTCCGCCCGCCGCCCGGCTTTGATCCCGCCCTTGTGAAGCAAGATCTGCTGGGCGGAGATTACCGCATGGTCACCAACGTGGCCCGGCTCGTTCCGCAAAAGGCCCAGCGCACCCTGGTTGACGCCGCTGTGCAGGTGACCGCCACCCGGCCCGATGTGCGCGTCGTGCTGGTTGGCGATGGCCCCCTGCGCGAGGAGATCGTGGCCCAGGCCGCTGCCCTGGGGATCAGCGATAAACTGGTGCTGACCGGGATTCGCACCGACATCCCCCAGATTCTCGCCGCGAGTGATGTCTTTGTGCTGTCGTCGCAGTGGGAGGGGATGCCCATCTCCCTGCTCGAAGCGATGGCCGCCGGGTGCCCTGCCGTGGCGACCGACGTGGGTGGGGTCGCCCAGATCCTCCAGGATGGCGTCACCGGGCTGCTGGTGCCCCCCGGCGATCCGGCAGCCCTGGCCGGGGCGATTGCCGCGTGCCTGGACGATCCGGAACAGGCCCGGCAGCGCGCCCGTGCCGCTGCGGCCCTGATGACGCAGACCTACGGAATGCGCGCCATGATCCGCAAGTGGGAGTCGGTTTATCTGCACGAACTGCATCTCTCCCGGTAAGGCGGCGCACCCCTGGCGCGAGTGAGCGGCCCCCTCCTGGCGACCCGGTCTAGCGGCCTGGCACCTTGATCCCGCTGGAACGGACCATATCGCGCCCCTGGATGCGTAACCCCGTCAGGGCGAAGGCCAGGGAGGAGCGCGGGGTGCTGTTCGCCAGGACGAAGCGCCAGTTCGTACGGTTGACCGCCCCCAGTTCGTATTTGTATTCCTCTGCCCCGCGCCCGAAGTCCAGCTCGTAGCACGACTCGGCCAGCGCGGCGCGCATGACGAACCCGTGCAGGATCTTGCCTGGTCGCCAGTTGCTCCAGGCGGGGTCAAACCCGGTCATGTAGCCATTCCAGCGGCCATTGACCTGGAAGCTGATCCAGGAGGCGACGGCAGCCTCGCCCACGCAGAGTTCGGCCAGGCGCAACGACCCGGCGCGGGCCGCGCGCTGGCACACTTCCTCCAAAAAGGGCAAGAACGACGCCTCGCGGTGTTCCGGGTTCAACGCATCGGGCTTGGCCGTCCAGCGGGCCAGGTGCAGTTGGTAGAAGCGCCGCACCCCCTCCGGCACCTCGGCTTCGGTCGTGATCAGCCGGAAAAACGCCCCGGTCTCTTCGACAAAGCGCCGGGTGTACGTTTCCATATGATAGCGCGGCTTGCGCGAGAGGGCTTTGGTATAGGCTTCCCAGGTGGGCGGGATGGCGATAAACGGGCTGTCGGTGCGGGGCAACTGGATCAGGTTCAACCCATCCAGCTTCTCGTCTTGCAGCCAGTTGACCAGCGGCGAATACGGGGGGACCTCGTCCAGATCGAGCAGATCCCAGTCGCGCCGGTGCTGGTGCAGATAGCCGAAGAGCGCCTGCATGACCGGCAGGGCGTTGCTCGGGTGGAAGACAAAATCGCCGCTGTCGCTCAACCCGTTCCCGATAAAGGTCAGTTTGCGCCGGGTCCCGGCCTGTTGCAACATCAGGGGCGCGATCCCCTGCACCTGTCCCGCCGCGTCGGCAGCGACGAGGATGTAGAGACGGCTGCCCTGACCGAACGCGTGCCACCAGGCCATATTCCATTGGAACGAGGCGAAGATCGATCCGCCCCCCGATTCACTCAGCAAGCGGGTCCAGGGTTCCTCCAGTTGATGCAATTCCGCCTCATCATGAACCACTCGCACATGATACTCCATTAACGCCTCCACAAAGTATAGAGTAATCTTCCGTCTTTCCTATCCTGCCTGAGCCGCCGGAGACAGGAAGCACCAGCCGTCCCGCAGTGCCATGTGCACGACTGGCACTGCGAACCGCTGCCCTGTCCCGCGTGAGTTTGATTCGATATCCGGTAGTCGGTGATCCTGCGCTAATCGCCCGATTCAGCTAATTACCGGGCGCATTGATCCTATCCTCGCCTATTGATTGGAGTGTGGCCGCAAAGTTAAGTCTGTTGGTGAGTTTCGGGCGCGTACGGGCGCACCGTTCCGACACATGGGGTACGACTTACATCCAACCGGCGACCATGTTATTCTCGCCGGGGATGCCGCGTTTCACTAGCATCTCTTCCAGGTCGCAGTGGGTTGAGGAGGTGCGCTTTGACGCATATAGGAGGATGACTGTGCCTTCAAAGTTCCGTGCGATCCCGCTCGTCTGGCGTCGGCCCCACGCCGCTACCGTTACCTCGGATATTCACTTAGTTAATGTAGCAGATATCGCTAATTTTTGCAATGGCCGACCGGCGGTATTCAGCGCCAGTATCTCCGCCTTATCCATTTACCCCCAAGTGGGAGAAACAGATGGGAAGATTTCACCAAGGTATTCCGTCATGACTTCATTATACTGCGGGTATGCAACTCGGCGGGGACTTGCCCGCGCCAGGGGTGCAACAGTAGCAGTGGTGGTGCCTTGATACGCAGGGAATCAGGTATACTATGGTTATGATCGTTTGCTGTATGGCCGTTCTGCATCGTTGCTGCTCGCCCACTACGGAGGTACCCGCTTGGACATGATCGACACGGCCCGGCGTGCCCCGGTGGTTGCGGCTGTCACCGGCTTTGCTCTACTCAGCCTGAGCATTCTCGTTGCGTGCAGCGCCCAGAAGGTTACGCCGACCACGGCACCTCCTGTCCCGACGAGTGCGCTCATCACCCCCGCCGTGAGTATGACTGAAGAGGATATTAGCACCCTATCTCCTACCTTTTCGGCGTTCGATGTAACAGTCGAAGCCATGATGCAAAACTTACCCACAACGACGCCCATAGTAGGTTTGATATCTCGGAAGGCAGAGGAAATACAACGGGCCGATCTGCGCCTCCGTGCCCTTCAGGCTTTGTATGATCAGCACTTGATTACCCCGTTACCGAGATCGACTCGGCTAGTGGCTCCACCCCCAAACCACGAACCGACGCCGCAAGTAGCCGGGGTGGGGATGATTGTTGATGAGACATGTTGGGGTGGGGATGGGGATACGCTGATCCGGTCAGAAAATTATTGGCAGGGGCAGTGGGAGAACGAATTCATAATGGTGTGTGCCGGTACGTTGTCGTTCGACCCGCCGCGGGGCGGGGTACTGCTCAAGGTCTATGACTTACAGGCGCAGCAATATGTGGTGACGCCGACGACCTATCTGCTATCCACGCCGCTGACGAAGCAGTTGCGGGTAGTAGACGCGGTCGGCGCACGCCTGACACTGCGCGATCCGAATGGGGCGCTCTTCTATTTCGATGTGCCCTCTCGCCAGTGGGTCAACCCCTAGACCCATACGATTGCCACCAGGGCCGGGGGATGTCCCCGGCCCTGTGCGTTGCCCGCGTCCACTCTTCTACAAAACTCTCACAACATCTTTATGAAATCTTTATAACCGTCGTTTACAATAAGAGTAAGGCCAGATCGGCCTAAAGTGCCGGTCGGCGCTCCCCCGTTTCCTCAAACCAATCACCCCCGCCAGGAGGGTCCTGTGGTCGGTATTG
>JBBSAN010000120.1:0-12220 GCA_038252265.1 Chloroflexia bacterium | reverse complement strand
TCACCCCGCACCACTCGTCCCCGTCCCCGCCCCTACTGATTTGTCCTGATCGAAGCGCACGGCGAGAACAGTGCCTTCGGCGGTGATCCGGTCCCCGGCGTGGAGGGTGCAGGTGACGAGGGCTTTGCGCGGGTGCAGTTCGGTTACGCGCGCGCGCAACCGGACGGGGATGTCCAACGGGGTGGGCTGGAGGTAGCGCACGGTGAGGCTGCCGGTGACGTAGCTGATCGCCGGGAGGGAGCCATGTTCGCGCCCCTCAGCCTTGTAGGTCGCGGCGATGGCCGTCCAGACCGAGTGGCAATCGATGAGCGAGGCGACAAGGCCGCCGTACATCACGTTGGGGAAGCCTGCGTTATAGTTCGGCGTGGGCTGGAACGTGGCGATCACCGTTTCGCCGTCCTCCGCCCAATAGCTTTTGATGTGCAGTCCCGCCGGGTTGGCCGGGCCACAGCCGTAGCAGGTGCCGTTCGGCCAGGCGTCTTGCAGGGCGATCGGGTCGGGGATGTCGATCATGCGGAAGCCTCACTTTCTTACCGGATGGCTGTCAGGAGTGGCGTTCAGTCTACTGTCGCAAAGAATGCGAAGGTGAGGAAGGCACAGAGCAGAATGCTGAGAAGGACGAACAGCAGTAAGCTGAGGCTCAGCAAAGCTCCGAGATTCTCCCCGGTGAGCATATCTACCGGCGGCGGTTGTCTCAGCTTGCGTACGACCAGCCATGTAGCCCAGAGCATATAGAGGGCACAGCCAGGGATGAACACAGCCGCGACATCCCCGATTGCTTTGACATCCGCAGAATAAACATGCGCTTGGTCATACACAAACTTGACACAGTAAAGGAAAAAGAGCACAAACCCCCACGATAGGCCGTAGAACAGTTTGAGTGTGACCCTGTTGTGTTGCCATCGTTTAAGCGGGGTGGGTTGGTCACCTGTAACCATGATACGCTCCTTCGCTATTTCCTTGATAGAAGCGATCGTTCAACCACGACAGAATGAGGTACCGATGAACTTATTTTTAATCCGCCACGGGCAGTCCACCGGGAACGTGGCCGGGCGGTTCCAGGGCTGGAGCAACCTGCCCCTGACCGATGAGGGCCGCCGCCAGGCCGAGCGCACCGGCACATTCCTGGCCCAGTACACCCGGCAAGAGCAGATGCCCATCGCCGCCCTCTACAGCAGCGATCTGGACCGGGCCTGGTATACCGCCGAAGCGATAGGCCGCCATCTGAGCCTCGCCCCGATCCAGGATCTCGGCCTGCGCGAGATGAACTTCGGGGCCATCGAAGGCATGACCGGCGACGAATGGAAAGAGGTCTTCCCCGAGTTGATCCCGTCCTGGGCCGCGCACGATAACCAGGCGTTCGGCTGGCCGGGCGGCGAGACGCGCCAGGCCTTCTATGACCGGCTGACCGCCACCTTCGATGCCATCATGGCCCGGCACCCGCCCGATGCCAATCTGGTCATCGTCACCCACGGCGCGGTCATCGGCACCTACCTGGCCCACCTCGACACCGGCGAGCCGCACGAGTGGCGGCGCTTCATCATCAATAATTGCAGCATCAGCCGCGTCGAGTTCACCCCCGGCACCGATCACCCGCAAGGCGTGGCCTGCATCCTCGCCTCCAACGAAATCGCGCACTTGGCCGACGATCCCATCGAACAGATCTAGCTACGCAGGGGCCAGGAGACGAGGTATGAGGTATGAAGTGTGAGGTAGAAAATCATCCCTCAAACCCCATCCACCATACCTCATACCTCATACCTCATACCTCATACCTCGTCTCGTCACCAGCCCTTGAGCACGCGGATGATCTTGAACTCGGGCGGGAGCAGATCGACCACGAAGGAGAGCGGGCGCAGCAAAATCCCGGCCAGGGCCGAGTTGTCGATGGCGTCAGACAGGTTGGGCACCCGGATCACCGTAGCGACGACCAGGATCGCCTCCATCAAAATCAGCATCTGGGCCACCCCCAGCAGCGCGCCCAGCAAATGGTCCAGCCAGCCGAGAAAGATCAGGTTGAGCGCTGTACGGATGATGCCGCTGATGATGCCGATCACCACACTCACGCCAATGGCGATGGCGACAAAGGCGACGATTTTCGCCGCCGCCGGGTCCGCGATCAGGCCCCCGCCTTCGGGCGGGCTGAGGATGGCCCCCAGCCCCTCATAGAAGCGTCCGGCCAGCAGGATCGCCAGGATCAGGCCGAACGTGGCCGCCAGTTGGCGGATCAATCCCCAGTACAGCCCTAACAGCAGGCTGACCGTGATGGCGGTCAGGATGGTAACGTCTACCCAGTTCATGTGTGCTCGCTTGCTAGTCGTGCAGCGTTTTAGGTGCTGCCCCGCTTCCACGGTTCATCATCCCACTCGATCCGGGCGATGCGCTCGGCCAGGCCGGGCGGCAGCGGGGCCACCGGGCCGGTGAGTCCGGGCAACGCCCACAGGCCCATCGCCCAGTTATCATCGGGAGCGAGCCGCAGCTCCCAGACCGGCATGACGCAGGCCCCGCGCACCGCGTCGCCGTGGGTGCCGGTGGGGTAGGGGCAGATCCACAACAGCGCTGCCCGGTCCCAGCCCAGCCGCACCGTGACCCCCGGCTGCGGATCGATCAGCGCCACCGCCGTCACATTGGGCGCGCTGCCCCGTGCCCCAAAGCCCCCGGTGCCTGGTTCGCGCACCCCGTCAAATTCATAGTAGCCCCCCCCGCCGTGCCCCTTGTTGGCCTCTTCCGCGAGGGCAAAGGTCCATTCGATGGCAAAATAGACCTGCATCGGACGGTCGCTGTGATTCTCGATGCGATAGTGGATCGCCAGATCATTACTCTGCGGATCCAGGCTGATTTTCTTGATCAAGGTGAGCGGGGCCAGGCGTTTTCCAGCGCGGATGCCGCTTTGCCGCTGCTGCGTCAACTCCTGGCGCTCGCCCAGGGCATAGACCTCGGCCTCGAACGCTCCGGTCGCCAGGTCGGCCAGGTCGCGACTCCGGCCCCCGGCAAAATCGCGGAACTGCGCCGAGAGCGGCAAGAAGTGATCGGTCAGCCCGGCGGGGGCCGCCGGTCCCAATCCTGGCCGGATCTCGGGGGTCTGGCCGTCCAGCGCCAGCCGGAACTGCGTGCCCCCGCTATCCTCTATAGGATCAGACGAATGGGCGCGGAACAGGTTGTAGGCCGTGCCCGCACCGGGCCGAACGGTCCACTCGGTCAGCCGCCCGCCCTGCGCGGGGGTCAGCACCAGGCGCATCGCCCCGTTGTCCAGCACGATCTCATCCTGCCCATCGCCATCCAGGTCGCGGATCTCCGCTGCGACCGCCGGGCGGGCATTCTCCTCTGTCATGGTCGGTGTACGCTCCATCCTCTGAGCGGCAAGGGCTGATGAGCCGCTCCCGTGTATTATATCAAACGTAAACAACCAGCTTTATTAGACGGTGCAGCGGCCCAGGCGGACGGAATGGCCGCCCTGGCTGCCTGGCGACTCGACACCCCCGCCGCTGCGTGCTATCATGACCTCGCACAAGAGGGGGAGAGACGATGACCAGGGAAGATGAAGCCCTGATCCGGCAGTTGCGGCGGGCCTTCGGGCTGGCGGTCGGGGTGCTGGGGGCGGGCGTGCTGGGGTACATGTTCCTGGAGGGCTGGCCGTTCCTGGACGCCCTGTATATGACCGTGATCACCCTGGGTAGCGTCGGGTTCCGCGAAGTCGAGCCGCTGGACCCGCTGGGGATCGTCTTCACCATCGCCCTGGTGTTGGTCGGGGTCGCCAGCGCTGCCTATATCGGGGCGACGGTGGTCCAGTATGTGGTGGAAGGCCGCATCGGCGGGGTGATGAATCGCCGGAAGGTACGCGGGATGATCGATAAGTTGCACAACCATGTGATTATCTGCGGCTATGGTCGGGTCGGGCGGGCCGTGGCGCGGGAACTGCATCACCAGGGCGCGCCCTGCCTGGTGATCGACAGCCACGAGGATCGGGTAGAAGCCGCCCGTGTTGACGGGTTCCTGGCGCTGTGCGGCGATGCCTCGCAGGACGAGGTCTTGCTCGCGGCGGGGATTACCCGCGCCCGCAGCCTGGTCACGGCGGTAGACAGCGATGCGGACAATATCTATGTCACACTCTCGGCGCGGGTGCTCGTACCGACCCTGCACATTATTGCGCGGGCCGGGGATAGTCGCGCCGAAGCCAAGCTCCTGCGCGTGGGGGCGAACCGGGTGCTCTCGCCCTATACCCTGGCGGGCCAGCATCTGGCCTTGCTGGCGGTGCGTTCGGCGGTGGTTGATTTCGTGTCCAGCGTGATGAGCGGCACCGGGCCAGAAGGGCCGCTGAATCCCGCCCACGACCTCCGCCTGGAGCATGTCGTCGTGTCGGCAGCGGGGCAGTTGCGCGGGGTCACCCCGGCGGCGGTGCGTGCCCAGATGCACACCGGGCCGACGCTGCTGGCCGTCACCACCCGCACCGGCCAGATCTTGACCGATTTTGCCGCGGCTGTCCCGCTGGAGCCAGGGGACATGCTGATTATGATCGGCACGCCCACGCAACTCAAAAAGATCGAGCAACTGGCGTAAAGAGGCCGGAACCTACCACAGGTTCCGGCCTCTTTACGCCAGTCGCTCAGTTCCTTATAGCGCCGGTGGGTCAACGTTGGTGATGCCCATTGCTTCTCCGCTGTTATCCATTTCCACCAGCCGGGCGACTTGTTCCAGCAGTTCATCCACATCGAAGGGTTTGGCTAACACGGCGCGGGCACCCAGCACGGTCAGGCGCTCGTTGGGCAGCCGGGCTGCCGACAGCACGACAATCGGGATATTCAGTGGGGGGATGTGTTCCTGCAAGCGGCGGGCAAATTCCCAGCCATCCATTACCGGCATCATCAAATCCAGGAGGATCACATTAGGCCGGCGGGCCAGGTCGTTGACCACGCTCAGGGCCTCCGCGCCGTTGGTTGCCTCTTCAATTTGATAGCCCTCGCCCTCCAGCAGCTGTGCCACCACATCTCGTATATAGGGGTCGTCGTCCACCACCAGGATCCGCAATTCGGACCCTGCTGCTGGGATCTTCGGCGGAAGTGTATTGTTGGTCACACAGTCTCTCCTTCGCCCACAACATGGTCCGGCTGGTCTTCACTCGCCGCCCTGCTGATGCCGCGAGTCGCTACATACCTGGCCTCCGGCGCGTTCAGATGCTGTTGCTCCGGACCAGACAAACACAGCAAGATCTGTACCTTATGTGTTTATAGCTGGTAGGCGCGGATAATGAAAAGACCGGGTAGCAGTATATACTACCCGGTCTACCTGTTCCGAGGGCCGAAAGGCTACGGGATACGCAACACCCACCCGGCCTGGAGATAATTGATGTTCCAGATCACACCGGTGTTGGCATTGTAGATCCGCCAGTAGTTGCAGTCGCTGTAGTAGTAGCAGGCGATGCCCGACAACGACTCACCGCGCTGGACGGTGTGATAGCGCGGTTGCGGCGCGGGGTTGGGTGGTCCGCCGCCGTTGCTCGCCCCGCAACTGGCCGGGATGTTGATCACCCAACCAGCGACGATATAGCTCGGATTGACGATCCAATTGTTCGCCGCCCAGATGCAGGCCCATGACGTAGCGTTGCCATAGTAGCGCATGGCAATCGTGGAGAGGCTGTCCCCAGGCTGCACCACGTAGGTGCCCCCTGGGGGGGGCTGCGGGACAGGTAGCGAACCACCATTACCAGGCAGGGTCAGCCTCCAGCCTGGAATCAGATAATTGGGGTTGACGATCCAGTTATTGGCGTTCCAGATCACAATCCAGGCATTCGCGTTGCCGTAAGCACGCTGGGCAATGCTGGAAAGATTATCCCCAGCTACCACTGTATAGGTCGTGCCAGCAGTTTGTGCTGCCGGGCTGTTCAGTTCCCTCGCAGCAGCCGCTGGACCACTCAGCAG
This sequence comes from Chloroflexia bacterium, assembly GCA_038252265.1. Lineage (GTDB taxonomy): Bacteria > Chloroflexota > Chloroflexia > QHBQ01 > JAICKM01 > JBBSAN01. The sequence continues at coordinate 6,305 of JBBSAN010000120.1, read as the reverse complement.
CGTCACGAGGAGCATTCCACAAACCAACAGGAGCGTCCCTAAACGTTTCAAGGCCCAATCTCCTTCCTGCTAACCACTGGTGGGGAGCCAGCGGGTAGCACTGGTGCCGTCGGCACGTGTATGCCACGTTGCACCGGCAGCCGGTTCCCGGCACGCACATGCCTTTAAACGGCGGACAGCTGACGGGGCTGTGCACCGATGTGGAATAGGCCGGGATCCATCTATTCCATAGGCGAGTACGTTGCTGCTTGCCAGGTATTTGTATAATCGTATGGTACTTCTGCTGGTTACGGGTAAGAACATCTATTTTTAAGATAGGCGTTCAATTGGTGTTATAAGATACGACTTTTGGTGAACATCTGTTCTATATCCGTCTCCGCCGCTGCTGTCGCGGTCGCCCGGCAAAGATGAGGTAGAGGTAGAGGAGGGTGCCCATGAGGAGGCCGAAGGGGATCCGCACCCAGAAGGGCAGGGACGACGGCGAGATGAAGCCCTCGATTAGTCCGGCGATGACCAGCAGCGAGGCCCCGCCCAGCACCATCTGCACCGCCTCGCGCCCGGCCAGGCGCAGGCTCTCGGCCCGCGTGAGGAGGCCGGGCCGGATCAGGGCGTCGGCCAGGCGCAGCCCGGCCCCCCCGGCCATGAAGATGACGCTCAACTCGATCAGGCCATGCGGCAGGATGAACGACCACAGATCCAGACTCAGCCCGTAGACCTGCACCAGCCCGGCGACCCCGCCCAGCAGCAGCCCGTTCAGCGCCAGCACCAGCACCGCGCCCACCCCCAGCAGCAGCCCGCCGCCAAAGGCCAGGAAGGCCACCTGGATATTGTTGGTCATGATCGAGCCGGAGGCATAGGGCCGGTCGGCGGGGGCGATCTGCGTCCACAGTTGCCGGTTTTCGAGGAAGCCGCGCACCCGCTCATAGGTGGCCTGGGGGAGGAGGATGGCGGCGGTTTCGGGCTGGGCCACCACGGCCAGGAACCCCAGCACGGCGGGGATCAGGAACAGCGCTGCAGCGAGGGCGACATACGGGGCTTGCTTGCGAAACAGCCGGGGGAAGGTGGTCGTGTAGAAGGCGCGCACGCGGGCCGCATTCCACCCGCCGGGCTGGTAGATCACCGGGTAGGTTCCGGCCACCAGTTGGTTGAGGTAGATTAGCAGCCGGTCCCCGGCATAGTCGCGCCGGGCCTGGGCCAGGTCTGCCGTGGCCTGGCGGTAGAGCCGCCCCAGGTCTTCCAGTTCGGCGGGCTGCAAGGCGGCGATCTGCCCGCCGCGCGCCCGGCGCGCCAGCGCTTCGAGCCGTTCCCAGTTCGCGTGGCGGGCCGCGATAAACTGCTCCACAGTCTGCATAGTGCCATGGTACACGGCGGCCCGGTGGGTGTCAAGCACGAGTGCGGGATCGCTGTTGAACAGCCAGGAATCCTGTCATCCTGAACGCAGTGAAGGATCTTGCTGCGGCCACTAGATCGCTGCCGAAGCGCCTGGCGTTTGCCTCCGCACCACGGACCGCCAAGAAGATCCTTCACTGCGTTCAGGATGACAGGATCTTGGGTTTTGGATCTGCTCCTCTCCCATCGCCGGGTGGTTGCTTCTGTGGGACCGCCCGTGCTATACTCGGGGCGTTCCTGGCCCGACAGGCCGCTATGCGCTCAGGAGACGGCAGCGTTATGACAGAGGCCCCGGTTGGATTGGATCCGCTGGTCTACACCGCGAAGAAGCACGCGGCGGTGCGGACCGGCGAGTACCTCTACAACCAGTTGATCCCCTATATCGGCAACAAGCGCAAGCTCCTCTGGTTGATCGCCGACGCGATCGGGCAGACCGGGATTCGGAGCGGCCTGTTTGTCGATTTCTTTGCCGGGAGCGGGGTGGTCGCCCGGCTTGCCAAGACGCTGGGCTACCGGGTGCTGGCGAACGACTGGGAGCCATACGCCGGGGCGATCAATCAGTGCTACATCCAGTGCAACACCATGCCCGCCTTTGCCGACCTGGGTGGCCCGGCGCGGGCGTTTGCGCTGCTCAACGCGGCGGCCCCCATCGAAGGCTACATCGCGCAGCACCTCTGCCCCCGCGACGATGCCGGTCCCGACCTCGCCACCGAGCGCCTGTTCTTTACCCATGCCAATGGCAGCAAGATCGACGCGATGCGCGAACAGATCGGGCGCTGGGAACAGGCCGGGCGGCTGACCGGCGACGAACGGGCCGTATTGCTGGCCGCGCTGGTCTATGCGGTCAGCTACACCAGCAACACCAGCGGGGTGTTCAAAGGCTTTCATCACGGCTGGGGGGGCAACACGGGCACGGCATTGTACCGGATCTTGAGCCGGATCGAACTCCGCCCGCCGGTGCTGCATGATAACGGCCTGGACAACCGCACCGCCCAGATGGACGCGCAGGTATTGGCCGAGGCCCTGCGCGCGGCGGGGGAGGAGATCGCCATCGCCTATCTCGATCCGCCCTACAACCAGCACCCCTACGGCAGCAACTACCATGTGTTGAACACCGTGGTGCTGTGGGATAAACCTCACCTCAGCCTGCAGATCACCGCGCGGACCAAGTCGGCCATCCGCACCGATTGGCGCACTGCCCGCCGCTCGGCCTACAACTACGCCGGGGCACTCGCCGCCTATGATCGGCTGATCCACACGATCCCAGCGCGCATTATCCTGACCAGCTACAGCACCGACGGGAACATCCCCCTCGTGGCGCTGCTCCAGAGCGCAGCAGGGCGGGGGGCGACCCGGGTTGTGACCCGACCCTACAAGCGTTATCGGGTGAGTTCGCAACGCATGTCGCGCAAGCCGCTGACCGTGGAGTTCGTGCTGATCACCGACACGCAAACCGCATCCGCACCGGGGGAAGTCGAGCAGGTGCTTGACGAGATCATGCACACGGAGGCGGCAGCACTGTTGTTGCACCCCGAATGCAGCACGGCTGCAACACGGTGATTAGAAGATGCCTTACCACAAAGATTAGGAGCCTTACAGCAGCCTTTTATGGGGGCTAAATTCTCTGTTGACTTAACATAAAAATCATGCTACAATGCAGAGAACAACCCCGTTCTTCTCCATTCGTCTAATAATAGAAGAGTGTTAGGAGGCCGCCGCGTCTGGTGGGGTGGCTTCGCTAGCATAGACCGACTCTCGACAGGAGCATGGCGATGCACAGTTATCTTCGGACCCGTCATTTCGCCGGGCGCGCAGCGTTGCTGATCATGTGCGCTCTGCTGGTGGTGAGTGGCCTGGGCGGGGGCGGCCCGGCGCAGGCAGCGACCTCGGTGGCGGCTCCCTCCATCGCCCCGGCGGCGGCAGGGGCCGTCTCCGTGCGCTGGGGCTTCTACGTCACCTATAACCCCAACTCGTTCGCCTCGTTGCAGGCCAATATCGACCAGCTTAACTACGTCTCGCCGTGGTTCTACACCGTCAACGGCGATGGCAGCGTGACCAACACCGTGCAACCGGCGGTGAACGCGTTGCTGGCCCAGCACGGCGTCCACAACCTACCGATGCTGAAGAACTTCAACGGCTATGCCAACTTCCACGATGCGCTGGCGAACCCGATCAAACGCGCCCAGATCATCGGGACGATGCGGGCTGCCGTGCTGACGAACAATTACGACGGTATCACGGTGGACTTCGAGGCGATCAGCCCGGAGGACGGCCCGCTGCTGACCAACTTCATGCGCGAGATGTATCTGAGCATGAAGGACATCAACAAACTGGTGGCGATGGCCGTGCCGCCGAAGACGCGGGATGTGAACACCGGCTGGGCGGGAGCCTTCACCTACCCGGATCTGGCCCCCTGGACCGATTACATGATCCTGATGGCCTACGATCAGCACTATCCCGGCGGGCAGCCCGGCCCCATCGCCCCCATCGGCTGGATGGGCGACGTGCTGCGCTACTCGCAACAGAAGATCACCCCCGGCAAGATCATCCTCGGCCTGGGGATGTACGGCTACGACTGGAACAACACCACCCACGCCCAGGCCGATCCGCGCACCTGGACCGAGGTGCAAACCCTCGCCTCCACCTTTGGCGGGCAGTTCGGCTGGTCGCCCGCCGACGCCACCGGCTTCATGCGCTACACAGCGCTGGGCCAGCAGCACGAGGTCTGGTACGAAAACCGGCAGTCGTTCGACGCCAAGCTGGCCCTGGTGCGCCAGAACCCCATCGCCGGGTTCGCCCTGTGGCGGCTGGGACAGGAAGACCCCGGCGTCTGGTCCTCGATCCTCGGCATCCGCAGCCCGTGCGATCCGGTCCCTCCGTTCGTCTCCACCCGCTACATCTGGTACATCCGCGAGACAGGACACTCGTTGCAGGGCGCGTTCCTCGACTACTGGAACCGCCGGGGCGGGGCGTCGATCTTTGGCTACCCGTTGACCGAGGAGTTCCAGGAAGCGAACCCGATTGACGGCCATGTCTACACCGTGCAATACTTCGAGCGCCAGCGGTTCGAATACCACCCCGAGGCGCGGGGCACGGCCTACGAGGTGCAACTGGGCTTGCTGGGCGTGCAGGTGATCGAGAACCGCTTCTTCCCGCTGGGGACTAGCACGGTCAACTCGGCGGGTGTGACCTACTTCCCGCAGACCGGGCACACGCTCAGCGGGGGCTTCCGGGGCTACTGGCAGGGGCGCGGCGGATTGAGCATTTTCGGCTACCCACTGACCGAGGAGTTTTTGGAGCGCAACCCTGACGACGGCAACTTCTATACCGTCCAGTATTTCGAGCGCGCCCGCTTTGAGTGGCACCCTGAGCTACGCGGCACGCCGTTCGAGTTCCAACTGGGCCTGTTGGGCAAGCGGGTGCTGGCCGCCCGTGGATGCGAACCCTAGGCGCGTCGTATTCACTGCTTGAGATCGTTAAATGAGGGGCGGTGCTGCGGCATCGCCCTTTCTGGTATGTGGTATAATGCCCTAACTTTCACCAGAGGCGGCAGCAGTTGGCGCGCGGGCTGCCGTGAGGGCTTCGCCGATGGATACAGATGGGGCCGATACAAATCCAGTGCGCGGGGCCACCGCTGCCGACCTGGATCCCGAATTGGTACAGGTCTACCTGCGGGCGCGAGAGCGCGAGACCGGGCGGGTGGCTGCGTCCCGCGATGACGACTGGACGGCGCGGCTGACCGAGCTGGGCTACGGTGTGGGCCAGGGACCGGCCTGGCAGCCGACGGTGGCCGGGTTGCTCCTCTTTGGGCGGGCACCGCACCTGCTGTTGCCCCAGGCCCAGGTGAAGGCGGCGCGTTTTCGCGGGCGTGATGTGTCGGGGATGATCGTGGACCGCGCCGAACTGGGCGGGCCGATCCCGGCGCTGGTCGAGGCCGCTGCCGCCTTCGTCGCCCGCAACATGCGTGTGGGCGGGGCGATCTCCGGGCTGTACCGGCAGGATACGCCGGAGTACCCGCTGCCCGCCGTGCGCGAGGCGATCACCAACGCCATCGCCCACCGCGATTACCGGCTGGCCGGGCAGAAGGTGCTGCTGCGGATGTTCGATGATCGGCTGGAGGTGGAAAGCCCCGGCGGGCTGGCCGGCCCGGTCACGCTGGAAACGCTGGAGACGCGCCGCTATTCGCGCAACCCCCGGCTGGCCCAGGCGATGTACAGCCTGCGCCTGATTGAGGAAATGGGCACGGGCATCCGCCGCATCCGGCACGAACTGGCCCTGCTCGGCTCTAGCACCCCCACCTTCGCCAGCGACCGGGTGTCGTTCTTTGCCATGCTGCCCGCCTTGCCGCTGGACGATGCAGTGTCCGTCTCCGTCGCTGCCTCCGCGTCGAACGGGGCCACGCCCGCCCCCGCCCCGGTAGCCGATACCGAGGAAGACCACGCCCGCCGCACCCGCCGGGCCACCTGGCTGCGGGCCGGGATCAGCCCCCGGCAAGCGGCGGGCCTGGAACACGCCCAGACCGAGGGCCGCCTGACCAATCGCGACTATCGCACCCTTCACGGCGACCTGAGCGACGAAGCCGCCCGCCTCGACCTGGCCGATCTGGTGGAACGCGGCTACCTCGTGCGGATCGGCTCGAACAAAGGCACGTACTATATTTTGCGGGATTGAAGTGGGGGTTAGGGGTTGGGGTTGGTACGTAAAGCGTAAATCACCAACCCCCCAACCCCCCACCCCAAACCCCCCCCCCCCCCGGCCCCCCCACCCCCCCCCCCCCCCCCCCCCCCCGGGGCCGAGACAAAAAACCCCCCCCCCGCCCCCCCCCCCCCCCCCCCCCGGGGGGGTGTCCCCCCCCCCCCGCCCGCCCCGCCCTCGCGTCCCCCGGGGCGGGGCCCCCCGGTCACGCCGGCACCAGT
>JBBSAN010000119.1:0-12318 GCA_038252265.1 Chloroflexia bacterium | reverse complement strand
TGGGCTTCCAGCATCAGTTGGACAAAAACCAACGCTAAGCAACGAGCGGCTGGCGTAATCCGACGTGCCGTAGATCGGGCTATCGCTCCCTGGCACTCTCCGCCACGAGTTGCGGTGCGCGGCTCTTGGGGCGGCGTAGCGGTCGTAACTCCTGGCGCCCCAGTTCCTCTTCCACATGGAAGTGATACTTGCCATGCGGATTAATATGCTCGTGGCGCGCCGGGGAGAGATGTTTGAGGTCGTGCTCGCGGACCTCGTAGCCTTCCGCCCGCAAGGTGTCCAGCACGGCGGCCATGTAGCGTGTGTTCCAGACGACCACCGCATTCGTCACCAACGTCAGCGTCAAGGCCTGGAGCGCCTGGTCTTCCGGCTGCCCCTTGCGTAACCGCCCCCAGTTGCCCAGGAACAGGAACCGCCGCAAGGCGTGTAACCCCTCGCCTTTGTTCAACTGCCGCTCGATCCGCCGCCGGTAGTCCTCGTGCGTCAGGTAACGCACGATGAACAGTGTCTTCACCAACCGCCCGTACTCTTGTAGGGCGCGCGCCAGCACGTTCTTGCGCGGCACGGTCTGGAGCTTGTTGAGCATCAACGACGCGGCGACCCAGCCCAACTTCAACGACCCGGCCAGGCGCAGCAACTCGTCCCACTGCTCCCCGATCAATTGGACGTTGATCGGGCCCTTGAACAACGGCGCGACTCCCGGCGAGGGGATCACGCCGGGCAGAGTGTAGAGCTGCTGGTCCGGTAAATCCCGAATGCGCGGAGCAAACGGCAAGTTCAGCAGGTCAAAGAGGCCAAAGACCATCTCGGTATAGCCACTGGTGTCCGTCGTGTGTTCGGAGATCGGCAATTCCGTTTCGTTATCCAGGATTTCGTCGAGCACCCAGGGAGCATCGCGCCCCGTCACCGGGGTGAGTTTGCTGCCATACTGCGGCCACTGATCCCCGGACCAGCTGTAGAACGTGACGCCCTGCTCCTTGTAGGGGAAGTAGCGCACCAGACGGTGGGCGTGGCGCGCCGGCACATCGACCGGGAACCGCTGGCCGTCCGACGACGAGAGCGTGCCGTCGCCCCAGGCTTGCGCGAGGGGTTGGTGATGCTGGTAATTGACCAACTGCACCATCGCCGGGCGCAGGGTCTCCTCGCGCACATACCAGTTGGCGCACCAGGCCAGTTCGTCGACCGAGAACTCGGTAATGTGCTCCATGGCGTGCAGCCCCAGATTGCACGCCCCGGCCAGCAGCACCGCATAGAGATGGCTTTGCATGGTCGATGTACGCGCTTCCGTGCCGGCGGCGTGGACAAAGGGGTCGCTGAAGCGCGTCCAGCCATCGACCTCGACGAGCAGATCGGCCAGTTCCAGCCGGGGCAGCCGCGCCGTCACCTGGTCGGCCAACAGTTGGGTACTGGCCGGCAAGTCGTCAGCTTCCAGGGGCGAGACGACGACCGCGCCGTCTTCCAGCCGGATTTTGTCCTGGCGGGCCACGGCGCGGTCGAGGTGGGTCAGACGCTCACGTAGGGTCTGTTGGTGGGCGTCCAAGCGCGCCGTGGCGGCCAATGGGGTGCCGAGAAACTCGGCGATCTCCGCCCGATGCTCCCGCCAGTCGCTCTGGGGGATCAGGTAACTGTCGGGATCGGCGTAGCGGCGACTGCCCACGACCCAGATGTTCCCGGCTCGCAACGCCGTTCGTAGCTCCCAAAGCAGGCACAACTCATAGTAGCGCCGGGAAATCTCCCCCTGCGGGCCACCCAGGTAGCTATACCAGCGCGCCGGCACAAAGGCCAGCGGGGCAGTATCGGGGATTTTACGGCGGTGTTCAGCATTAAACTTTTGCAGGAACTGGACGGCTTCGAGCAGCGGGTGGTCGTCGCGGCGCGTCCGAAAGGTAAGTGTGCGGAGCAGCGCCGGCGTAAACTGCCGCAAGGTCGGATAGCATTCGGCCAGGAAGTCATAGTAGTTGTCATCGCGGGGCCGGCGCAGGCGCTTGCAATCGTCCACCGCCACCCGCATCTTCTCGGGGGACATATACTGGTGAATAGCCGGGCGCAAATCCCGATCGGCAATTGCCTCGTCGAGGATCAACTCCCCCACTTCCTCGAAGTAGATCACCTTCTCGTTGGCCGCCCGGGCGGTAGTGCGGTGAAACTCGTCCAGCTTGGTGCGCGCAGTCGTCTCCGCCCCCTGCAGATACCGGTCGAACAGATCCAGGCACTCATCGATCAACTCTTCCAGCGCCTGAAACACGAACGCCACTAGGATCGGGTAACGGCGATAGTCGGGAGCGCGATCCAGCGCCCAGGCCGAGGATTTGGTGCCCAGGCGCGCCAGGAACTTGCGCCGATTGAGGTTCAGGCCGCGCAGATCCCAAGCACCGACCCCCTGCGCACGTAGATAGATAATCTGCGCAATCGCGCCCAGGATCGCCGCGGGCGTATTGCCCGTCGCCCGCCCTTTGAGCCATTCAAAGCGCGTGCGGCCCAGCGGGGGGTCGCGGATCAGCAGGCCATCCAACCAGGTGCGGCGTTCAGGGGTGAGCAAGGGCTCCAACTGGCGCAGGGTTTCTTTGTAGGCCCGTTCGCGCGCCGTGGCCACCAGCCGCTCCAGGACCGTCACGCCGGGGCGCACGATTTTGTCGCGCTGCAACTTGTCGGTCGCTTGCTGGAACAGCACGGTCGGCTTGTCATGCTCCTGCGCGCGGGCCACCAACCATGTCGTCAGCGCCGCCAGATCCTCGGCGCTGGCATCCCGGTAGCCGAGATACTGCTGGACCTCTTGGAGTTGGGCGGTGCGCGTCTGCTCGCGCTGGCCGTAACGGGCCAGCACCTCCGGAGCGAGCGCCAGTTGGTGGGCGACATACTGCACGGCCTCCGCCGGAGCGGTCGTCAAATCGTCGGGACAAAAGCCGAGAAAGCGCAGGGCGCAGAGCTGGAGGGCGAAGCCAAGCCGATTATGGGGCTGGCGGTGGGCCAGGCTCTGCTGGCGGTCGCTGGGGCCGAGCGTGAAGTAAACGGCGAGGTCGTCGGCGGCGATGGTCGGGGGGAAGCGGCTGAGGCGTTCGCGTTCGGCGGTGGTGAGAAACTGGCCGGGCATCAGGTCCGCACCGGTAAACGTTCCATGGCTACTTCACGGTCATTGGCGCTGGGCAAGCTGTAGCGACGGGTGGTCTCCAAGCGCTTGTGTCCGGCGATCTCGGCAACGAGCACCAGGTCAGTACCCTGGCGCACCAGGTTGGTGAGACAGGTGTGGCGGAGCGTGTGGGCGGAGAGCGTCAACCCCGCCTCAGCGGCCAGCCGACGTAAGCGCAGATCGATAGCTCGCGGGGAGAGGCGCCGCCCCTGGCGGCTGAGAAAGAAGGCGGGGTTGGCCGGAACGGCGGCCACTGGCGAGTTGCGGACAGTCAGCCAGGCCGCGAGGGCCGGGCGCACGGCCGTATTCAGGGGCACCTCGCGGTAGGTTTGGCCTTTGCCCAGGCGCACAATGACTTTGCCACGGCGCGCCGAGAGGAGGACATCATCGAGGTTGAGGGCGGTGGCTTCCCCCACGCGCAGACCGGTATAAAACAGGAGCAGCGCCAACGCCCGATCGCGCACCGAAGGGGAGCGTTCGACGGCCCGTAAGAAGCGGACCTGGTCGGGGGGTTCAAGGGCCTGGGGGGCTTGCTGGGGCTGATCCGCGCGGTCGACCTGGGGTGGCCCCAGCGCCAGGAAGCGGTAGAAATGATCCAGGGCCGCCAGGGTCAGATTGACCGAACTGGGCTTGGCCTGCCGGGTGGTCTGCATGTGGGCCTTGAAGTCGCGCACGGCATAATCGCGGGCCGCTGGCGTCTGCAGGGGATCGCCGTACTCGGGGAAATAGGTTGCTAGAAAGGTGCAATACTGGGCCACGCGCACACGATAGGTGCGCTGGGTGTTGGCGGCCAGGGGCTGGCGCGCGAGCCAGGCCGTATAAGCCGTGAGCGCTGCGTCCGGAGTCAGGGTTACTGAGTCGGCCATGAACAACCCCCTTCCTGTTATCAGATCCCTTTTGCTGGGCTTGTGGGTCGGGAATTGGCGCGTTATCAGTAGTATAGCACAAGAGAAGCAACAGATAAATAGAATTATCAGATCCTGGGGGTTGCTGGGGGAATTACGATAGCGAGTAGTTGCTTAGCGTTGTTTTTTGTCCAACTGATGCTGGAAGCCCTTCATCGCGCAGCACGTCCGCCTCGGCGGTGATGACCAACGCGGGCGGCAGGCCCTGGAGTTGCTCCAGGCTCGCCCGCAGTGGCGACGCCGTGATCTGGGCGCGCTCTTCCGGGTTGGTCGTGTACTGGTCCCAGCACCACATCATACCGTCGCGCCGCAGGCCGTAGCCCTCGGCAAACTCGTGATAGGAGGCCGTGTCGAACGTGGCATCCGTGGCCGGGTAGAACAGCAACTGCTGCCTAATGGCCGGGCCGCCGCGCTCCCTGGCGAGCAAGGTGACCGCTGCCGCCATGGTGCCCCCGACGCCATCCCCGGCGATGGCGATCTGTTGCGCGTCGAATCCATGGGCTGCGCCGTGGTTGGCGACCCACTGTAGCGCCGCGCAACATTCCTCCACGGCGGTCAGATACCTCGCTTCGGGCGACAGGCTGTACTGGGGAAAGACGACGGCAGCGTCCACTCCAACGGCCAGTTCGCGCACGAGCCGGTCATGGGTGTGCGCGTTGCCGAACACCCACCCGCCGCCATGGATATACACGATGACCGGCAGCCCCGTCGTGGCTCCTTGTGGCCGCAGGATGCGCAGGGCCACCGCGCCCCCAGGCCCGCCCGCCACCGTCAGATCTTCCATTTCCACCGGGGGCATATGCCGCGGTCTCGCTTGCAGTGCGTCCAGGGCAGCCCGGCCCTGGAGTGGGCCAAGCGTGAACAGAAACGGCGGTTGCGCGGTGGCCTCAGCAAACGTGCGCGCTTCAGGATCGAGCTGGACTTCCTTTGCCATCTTTCTTCCTCGTTAGCTACGGGTGCCTGCCGCCTCATCAGGCAGGCGGCCCGGCGGGATACACGAAACGTGTCCGGTTGCGGTTGTGGGCGCATCCGTGCATCCCGCCGCAGACTTCTGGGGCCGCGTGGTCTATCGTGGGGCGCTACTTGCCGCCGTACAGGCTGTCGTAGCGCAGGCTGCCCAGCCGGGTGAGCAACACGTCGTAGGGCGACTGATTCTCGGGGTGCAGCTCGAACACGGCCCGCTCGAAATACTGCACGGTGTAGGGTTTGCCGTCAGTCGCACCTGGTTCGCGCATCTCGTCCGAGATCGGATAGCCGAAGATCGGCAGGCCGCCGTGCGCGTTCCAGTAGGCCAGGAACGTACCGCGCACCTTCTTGCCGGTGGGGGCGAAGGTCAGGCTGTCGGGACCGGCGATCACTTGCGGGCGGGGTTCGGGCGTCGTTTGGATGGTCGGCGCGCCGCCCCCGCTGACCGCCTGGGCCGCCGTCATGATCAGGTTGGCGACCACCTCGGGATGGGAGAGCATGGGGACGTGGCTAGAGGCGACCGAGGAAACGGTGGCCCCCATGCGCTGGGCCATGAACTGCTGGGCGGGCGGCGGGATCATTTGATCATTCTCGGTGACGAGGTACCACGCGGGCACGGTCTTCCAGGTCGGGGGGCCGAATTTTTCCTCGCTCAAGAACTCGCTCGCGGCAATCGGCTTCTGCACGGCAGCCAGGATGCGCGCCTGCACCGGGTCTACGTCCGGGGCAAAGTACTGCACAAAGCCCTCCGGGTCGAGCGAGATGAAGCCCTGCGCGTCGGGCCGGATCGCGGCGGCGCTGGCGGGCTGCGGTCCACTGCTGATCAAATCCTTCATCGACTCCCCCTCGGCGGGGGCAAAGGCCGCCACGTAGACCAGGCCCACGACATTCGGGGCGTCGGTGCCGAGCTTGGTGATCACCGCGCCGCCAAAGGAGTGCCCGACCAGGATCGTGGGGCCGCTTTGCGCGGCGAGCACCGTCCGCACCCGTGCCACATCATCGGCCAGTGCGGTCAGTGGGAGCTGCACCGCCGTCACTTTGTAGCCTTCTTTTTGCAGACGGGCGATCACCGCGCTCCAACTGGAGCCGTCCGCCCAGGCCCCGTGGACCAGCACGACATTGGGCAGCGATTTGACGACCACGCCCTGCGCCGCAGCGGTCATGCTGGCGAGCGCGACCGCACAGACCGTCAGGACCGCTGCGGCGGCGAAGAACAAATGTCGCCGGGGAAACAAAAACCGGGCCACTTGCTGTAATCGGTTGAATAGCCTCTTCATCTTCCGTTCTCCTTATTCATGATCGATAGGTGATGGTTGTCTGAGCGGGAGCGACCGTTCGCCCGGTCTCGATCTCTATTAGCGAGCGAGACCGGGCGATGACTCGGCAGCCCCATACTGCGTCCGCCGTGCGTCGAACACCCGCCTGCTGGCCCGATCTGCTACCTCATGCGCGACCTCCTTCCAGAGCACTCGTCCGAGGTGGCAGGAGTCCATGCGCCTCGGCCAGCAAACTGGCTACTATACCGGTACCTGCACTAGAGCGCAGCATATGGGCGTGTCGTTTAGCCGTTATCCAGAGTATAATGGCGCAGAAACCACAAAGCAGCCAGCAGCGGTTACCACGTCAGCTACCATCGGTTGCCAAAACTGCAATGCCGCAGGATGGCCTAGCAGGAGGCATAAGAATGCCGCAGTTTTTCGACGACGGACGTGATTATGAGTTCGGGCAGATGATGCTGACCCTACGCGATGCGCTCGGGCTGACCCAGGCGGGATTAGCCGCACGCCTGGGCGTCTCACGGCACACCGTCGGGTCCTGGGAATTGGGCAACAAGTATCCCAGCGCCCCCCACCTCAAGCATGTCATCGCCCTCGCCGTCGCGCAGCAGGCGTTTCCGGTGGGGCGCGAGGCCGCCGCGATCCACGCTCTCTGGCGGTCCGCGCACCAGAAGGTGCTGCTGGATGAGGCCTGGCTGGCCGCCCTGCTGAACCAGCTGCCGCCCCCAGCGGTGCCAGACACACGGCCCGCACAGGAGGCGGCCCTACCTTCCGTCCCTACCCCGGGACCGCGCGTGGATTGGGGGGAGGCGCTCACCGTCCCGACGTTCTATGGCCGCGAGTGGGAGTTGAACCTGTTGGCCGAATGGCTGGTCACCGCGCGCTGCCAGGTGGTAAGCGTGCTGGGCCTGGGGGGCATCGGTAAATCGGCGCTGGCGGTCACCCTGATGCGCCAGGTGGCCCCGCAGTTCGACGTGGTGATCTGGCGTTCCCTGCGCGATAGCCCCTCCTGCGAAGCCCTACTTGATGGCTGCTTGCAAGTGCTCGCGCCTCAGGCGCTCGGCCAGGCACCGGGCACCCTGGACGAGCGGCTCAGTCTCCTGCTGGGGCATTTACAGAGCCGCCGCGTCTTGCTGGTGCTCGACAACCTGGAGACCCTGCTAGGAGAAGGCGAGACGAGTGGCCGGTTGCGTCCGGGCTACGAAGGCTATGGTCGGCTGCTGCGCCTGGTGGCCGAAACCGGGCACCGCAGTTGCCTGGTGCTCACCAGCCGGGAGAAACCAGGCACGTTGCTGGCGCAAGAGGGCAGCCAATCGCCCGTGCGCACCCTGCGCCTCGCCCGCCTGGACCGCAGCGCCTGCGCCCGCTTGTTGGCCGAACGTGGGGTGACCGGAATAATGGCGCAGCAAGTCCAATTGATCGAAACCTACGCGGGCAATCCGCTGGCCTTGAAAATCGTGGCCCAGACCATCGTCGACCTATTTGGCGGGGCGATAGCCCCCTTCCTGGAGCAAGGTGCGGTGATCTTTGGCGGGGTGCGTGAGTTGCTCGCTGGGCAGTTCGCACGGCTTTCGGCGCTGGAGCAGAGCGTGATGCGGTGGCTGGCGATCATGCGGGAGCCGCTGACCTTAGACGAACTGCGCGCGGCACTGGTGGTGCCGGTGCCAGCGGGGGACCTGCTGGAGGGCGTAGACCGGCTGATGCAGCGCAGTATGATCGAGCGTGGGCAACAGCCGGGCAGCTTCACCCTGCAATCGGTGGTCATGGATTACGTGATCGCACGGTTCGTCGCTGAGGCGAGTGATGAGATCCAGCAGGGCCGGTTGCAGCGCCTGATCGAGCACAGCCTCACCGTCGCGCTGGCCCGCGCCTACGTCCGCGAGACCCAGGAACGCATGATCGTGGCCCCCGTGCTGGCGCGCCTGCAAAGTGTCTATAGGCCGCAAGCAGGCGTGGAAGCGCGGTTGCTTGCACTACTGGAAGCGCAACGCACCCGCGCCGATCCGGCCCAGGGGTAGGGCCCGGCCAACCTGATAGCCCTGCTGCGCGACCTGCGCGGCGACCTGCGCGGTTTAGATTTATCACGTCTGGTGCTGCGGGGAATCGATCTGCAAGGGGTCGCGATGCAGGATACGAGCCTGGCCGGGGCCGTCATTGACGAGAGCATTTTTACGCACGATTTTGATGCGGTCTGGGTCGTCGCGATCAGCAACAGCGGGCAGCATTGGGCCGCCGGGACTGGGCGTGGGGAAGTGCGCGTGTGGGAAGCTGGCCGCCCGCACCTGTACCCCGTCTGGCAAGCACCCGCGCAGCGGATCCGCGCCCTGGCGTTCAGTCCCGACGGTCGGAGCCTGGCGACGGGGAGTCTCGATGGCATTATCCAGCTCTGGGAGGTCGCCACCGGCACGCTGCGCTGGACGAGCCAGCATACGAACAACGTCAACGGTCTCGCCTTTGCGCCAGACGGGCATGTGCTGGTCAGTGCGGGGAACGATTCGACGGTCCGCCTCTGGGATGCCCAGCGGGGCCTGCCCCTGGAGACGTTGCCCCATCCAGGTCCGGTCTGTGCGGTCGCCTGGAGTCCGGATGGACACCTGCTGGCGAGTGGGGATGCGGCGGGATGTATTCGGTTGTGGCCCGTCGACGGGACCGCCCCGGCCACCGACGTGCAGACGCTGGCCGGGCATACGGACTGGGTCCGCGGCCTGGCGTTTGCCCCCGACAGCCGCCGTCTCGCCAGCGGCAGTTATGACGGCACAGTCAAGGTGTGGGAGGTCGCC
This sequence comes from Chloroflexia bacterium, assembly GCA_038252265.1. GTDB lineage: Bacteria > Chloroflexota > Chloroflexia > QHBQ01 > JAICKM01 > JBBSAN01. The sequence continues at coordinate 3,263 of JBBSAN010000119.1, read as the reverse complement.
GGGCAGCGCGTGCTGCACACGCTGGCGGGGCATACGGACCGCATACAAACGGTCGTTTGGAGTCTGGATGGCCGCACCGTGGCGAGCAGCGGTCTCGACCGGGCGATCTGGCTCTGGGATGGGGAAACGGGTGGGGCGCGGGCGGTACTGCAAGGGCACACCGCCCCGGTGTATGGGCTGGCCTTCACCCCCGATAGCGCTAGCCTGCTTAGCGGTAGTGACGATGGGACGATGCGCGTATGGGACGTGGCGCGGGGGCACTCCATGCGCATGATCGAGGGGTACACGCCCGCCCTCTACGATGTGGATTGGAGTCCGGATGGGACTCGGTTGGTCGGCGGCGGCGCGAATGGGCTGCTGATCCTCTGGGAGGTCGCGGGGCCGGGGCCGCCCCGGGTCTGGCGCGGGCATAGCTGGGTGGTGTACGGGGTGGGGTGGAGTCCCGATGGATACGTGGTGGCAAGTAGCGGGTGGGATCGGTCCATCCGGCTGTGGGACTCCCATTCTGGGGCCGCGCTGACGACGCAGACATCTGACAGCTTCTTCTACGGCCTGGCGTGGAGTCCCGGCGGCGACCGCGTGGCGATTGGCACCTATCTCCAGGGGGTGTGGGTAGGGGACAATCGGGCCTATCCCGACCATGTGGTAGGCCAGGATCTCCACACCCGCTTCACCCGCCTGGCCTGGAGCGGCGATGGCCGGTGGTTGGCCTGCGGAGGCGACGATGGTCGGGTCTATCTGTGGGAGGCGACCGCTGGCCCGCTGCCGACGGAGCCGGCAGGGAACGCTGCCCCCATCATCCTGGCCGGGCATCCCGGCCCGATCAAAAGTGTGGCCTGGAGTCCGGACGGGCGGCACCTGGCCGCAGCGGGCAGCGGGATGGCGGGGGGCGAAGTGTCCCTCTGGGATGTATCCCGCCGAAAGCGGGTGCGTACCCTGGCGGGACATCCGGGGAGTGTGTGTGCCGTAGCCTGGGGGCCGCGCGCGGCCCTGCTGGTTAGCGGCGGCGATGACGGCACCGTGCGCTGGTGGGATGCCCAGCGTGGGGAGTGCCTGCGTGTGCAGCCGGCGCATCAAGGGACCGTGCAGGCGCTCAAAAGAAGTCCGGATGGGACCCAACTGGCGAGTTGCGGCGATGATGGCGCGATCATGCTGTGGGACCTGCAAACCGGCGAGCATATCCGTACGCTCCGGCGCGACCGCCCGTATGAGCGGCTCAACATCACCGGCATCCGCGGCTTAACTGCGGCGCAGCAGGCGACGTTGCGGGGATTGGGCGCGCTGGAGCATGGGGCGAGACCAGACAGTCCCCCGGCCCGCTGACGGTTCGTCGCTAGAAGTATGGCGCGTGGCGTAATCGCACCGCCTGTTGAGCGGAGAGCCGTCGAGGTGTACTGCGCTAACGTGCGGCGGGCGCTCCCCGTCGGGGTCTGTAGAAACCTGTGAGGAACGGCGCTCAGGCATTTGCGAGAGGACACGGGGGAGCATGACGGTGCCCATGGGCGTGAGGTACCGGGAACGGGGATCGACTGATGATGCTGAGCGGCACCCGCCGCAGGTAGGCCGTCGACTCCAGCCGGGCCTGTGAGGAGGATTGGAACAGAAACGTACGTCAGCAATCGTGGTTAATAGAACACACCTAATGCAAGTAGTATCTTGCTAAACTATCCAGCCGGTAAGTCTCAGCAAAGACGGGAAGCGGTTGTCGGAATCCTGTTAGAACAGTAATTATAGCAGGAATCAGGGGCCCGCTGACCTGATCTAAGCATCCATTTGGCGTCTCCAAGGGCCTCCGTTTTATCGTTATCACAGGAATCGGAGATCTAGGATACCGAAACCGCCTAAATTCGATGGGTTGTAGTTGCTGGCGTACGTTTCTGTTCCGATCCTGCGCACAGGCCAACTCGCGCTGTTTGGAGGCTTCCATTTTGGGGCCGATCCGACCTTCTTCGATCCGCTGGATTAGAGCGACTCCGCGCTGGCGCGGGGTGAGGAGACAGACATGAGTCAGTTCAACGGCCTGGGCCTGGGCCTGGGCCCGCTTTCCCGGCTATCGGCGGCGCAGACCCGCTCGATCAGCGCGGAGAACTTCACCGGCGCGAAAGGCGAAGGCGGCATGGCGACCGAGGGCACCGGGGCTGCCGCCGCCCGCGACCTGGGCCGCGGCTGGAAGATTTCACCGAGCATCACGATCGCCCCCGGCGCGCTGGTCATGCTGGCCGATATTCAGGGCGAGGGCGCGATCCAGCATATCTGGCTGACCACGCACCGGAGCAACTGGCGGCGGCTGCTCCTGCGCTGCTTCTGGGATGGGGCCGATCAGCCCGCCGCCGCCGTGCCGGTGGGCGATTTCTTCTGCAACGGCTGGGGCGAGTTCAGCCAGGTAAGTTCCCTGCCTATCGCCGCCAACCCGAACGGCGGGTTCAATTGCTACTGGGAGATGCCGTTCCGTCGGGCCGCACAGATCACCATCGAGAATCTGTCGCCCGACGAGGTGACGCTCTATTACCAGGTAGACTACACCCTGACCGAAGTCGGAGCCGATGCCGCCTACTTCCACGCGCAGTGGCGGCGCAGCAGCCCGCTGCCTTATGGCGCGGTGCATACCCTCCTCGACGGCGTGCGGGGCAGCGGGCACTATGTCGGCACCTACCTGGCCTGGGGGGTAAACAACACCGGCTGGTGGGGCGAGGGCGAGATTAAGTTCTACCTGGACGGCGATGACGCGTACCCGACCATCTGCGGCACCGGCACCGAGGACTACTTCGGCGGCGCGTGGAACTTCGACGTGCCCGACCAGGGCTACACCGTGTTCACCACCCCGTTCCTGGGCCTGAACCAGGTGCTACGCCCCGACGGCCTCTACCGCAGCCAGCAGCGCTTCGGTATGTACCGCTGGCACATTATGGACCCGATCCGCTTCGGAGCCGACCTTCGGGTGACGATCCAGGCGCTGGGCTGGCGCTCCGGCGGGCGATACTTGCCGCTGCAAGACGACATTGCCTCGACGGTCTTCTGGTATCAAAAAGAACCAGCCGCGCCGGAGCAAGGACCGCCCACGCTTGACCAGCTTGAGGTGATCTAACGCGAGCGACGCGCGATGGGCAGGAATACATGCTCGACCCCGGCGCTATTCTCTATACGAAGATGGGTGACGAACACGATGTGCTCAAAGGGTTGGAGGCTCCGTTCCGCTGCTTCTGTATGGAGGATGAACTGCGCGGGCGTCAGCGCCCCGGCCATCTGCACCAGCCAGCGGACGC
>JBBSAN010000118.1:0-12336 GCA_038252265.1 Chloroflexia bacterium | reverse complement strand
TCCAGAGCCAGAACGTGCTGCCGGACGGCACATCCTCAAACGTCTGCTGGGTGGAAGGCACCGCGTTGCTGAAGCCTGCCGACTCGGAGACGATCTTGGCGACCTGGCCCCGCGTGACATTGTTGTTCGGGCGGAAGTAGGGGCCAGGGCACGGCTCACCCGGCCCGCCGCAGGGGTAGCCGCCAACGATGCCCCGGCAGGCCAGGCAGCGAATGACCGCGTAAAACGTGCTCCCTGGCGGCACATCCACGAACTGGAGCGCGCAGGCCGTCGGTGAGGGTGTCATCGTTGGGGTCGCCGTTCGCAACGCCGTCGGGGTGAGGCTGGCCGACGGCGTGCGGGTGCGCGTCGGGGTGGCTGTACCCGATGGGCCGAGGCTCGGCGTGGCCGTGACGGTACCCGGGATGCAGGAGAATTCGCGATACCGCTGGTTATCCGAGTTTTGCCCCCCGCCGCCGACGGCATAGAGTGCGCCCGCCGCCACCCCGCCGGCCAGATCGGTGCGCGCCAGGGGCATCGTCGGGAGGCGGACCCACCCGCCGGTCGGCGCGCTCAGGTCGAGCGCTACAGTGTAGCCGTCAATCGTCCCCCCCGACTGCCCTCCGGCCAGCACCCAGCGCCCGTTGAGGATGCCGGTGGCGGCATGGCCGCGCGGCTCGGGCAGGTTCGTCACCGCACCCTCGCTCCAGGTGTTGGTGGCCGGGTCATAGCGATAGGTGTTGGCGGAGGACAACCCCCCGCCGACATAGAGATAACCGTTGGCAGCGACCGCTGACAGTCCTTCACCTTGCTCGGGATAGTCGGCGACCGTGCCGATGGGTGCCCAGGTGTTCGTGCTGATCGTATACACATCCACCGTGGTCGTGTAGAAGCCGCTGCTGTCCACCCCGGCAATGCGGTAGATCTGGCCGTTGAGCACGGCGGCAGCCTGGAGCTGGGTGCCGCGGGGTGGCGCGGCCAGCGAGGTGTAGGTGTTGGTGCCCGAGTTATAGCGGTAGAGCGTGTTGGTAAAGTAGTTGCTAAGGCTGGCCCCATTGAGGATATAGAGATAGGTGTCGTCGCTCACCGCGCTGGCCCGGCGTCGGGCCTCGGGCAGGTCGGCCAGGCGGGTCCAGGTGTCGGGGCCCGGATCATAGCGGTAGCTATTAACGACGGAATCGCTCTCCTGCCCGCCAAAGCTATAGAGGCTGCCGTTCTGCGCCGCGATGGAGCCATCGGTAATGTGGATCGGGTAGGGGGCCTGCTGGCTCCACTCCTGCCCGGTGCAGGGAGTCAGGGTCGCCGTCGCCGTGCGCGTCGCCGTGGGCGTCCGGGTCGCCGTCGGGGCCGGGGTCGGCGTGTTGTTGCCCGGCGTGCAGGTCGCCCGCCAGCGTTCGATCAGTGTGCGCGGCACCCCGTTGGCATCGGTGTACTGGCCGACCGCCCAGGCTTCGTCCACCGACACGACGGCCACGCCGTTGAGCAGGTTGTCACCCGCCCCGGCAGAGGGGGCGGGCGATTTGCCCCAACCCTGGCCGTTCCAGCGCATGACCAGCGTTTGGGTCAGGGGCGGGGTGCTGGCGAAGGCACCTACCGCCCAGACACCGTTGGGGCCGACTGCCGCTGTGCCGTTCAGCACGTTGCGGCCCGCGCCCACATTGGGGGTGGGGGCCTGGGTCCAGGCGGTACCGTCCCAGTGGAGAGTGAGAGTGCCCATCACCCCGTTGGTGAAATAGCGGCCTACCGCCCACACATCGTCGGCGGCACTGGCGGTCACCCCGGTCAGGGCGTCTTCATACTGCTGGCCGGGGCTGGGACTGGGCACCACCGTCCAGGCGGTGCCGTCCCAATGCATCGTCAGCGTATCCGTGTACGAAAAGCTCTGGTTGGTGCCGACCGCCCACACATCGGTAGCCGTCACGGCGGTCACGGCCAGCAGTTCGTCGCCGCCATACGGCCCGCCGGGGCGGCCCGGTGTCTGGGTCCAGTTGCTCCCATCCCAGTGCAGGGCCAACATGCGGCGCCCGGTGTTGTCAATATAGCTGCCCACAGCCCAGACATCATTGGCCGCCAGGGCGGTCACGGCGTAAAGGTGGCGGTCACCGGTGCCGGGATTGGGGCTGGCGACCTGGGTCCAGGCGGTGCCGTCCCAGTGGAGGGTGAGGGTCAGGTCTAGCCCGCCTGCCCCCCGGTAATAGCCTACCGCCCAGGCGTCGGTGGCAGCGCGGGCGGTGATGCCGTGCAACCGGTTATTGAGCGCGCCGACGTTGGGGGTGGGAACAACCGTCCAGGCGGTGCCGTTCCACCGTTCGATCAGGGTTTGCTCGACGCCGCTGCCGTTCACGGCGTAGCCGGCGGCCCAGCTATTGGTCAGTCCCACGCTGGCGACACTCAGCAGTTGATTGGCCCCGGTTCCGACATTGGGGCTGGGGACGATCTGCCAGCCGAGGGCGCAGGGCGGGGTGGGGCTGGGCGTGGCCGAGGCTGGGGCCGGGGTGATCGACGCGGTGGGGGTGAGGCAGGGATTGTTGTAATGCTCGATCAAGGTGGTGCTGGAGTTGGGCGGCTCGGGACCGTTGTAGCCGACCGTCCAGACATCGGTAGCGCCCAGAGCGACCACCCCGCGCAACCGGTTATCGTCGGGGCCGGGGAAGGCCGCATCTGCGAAACTCCAGGCGGTGCCGTCCCAATGGAGCACCAGCGGGCGATCATCTCCGGTGGCCCCATTGTCGAGGTAATAGCCGACGGCCCAGGCATCGTTGGCCGTGCGGACACTGACTGCCTGCAATTCATTATCGCCCAGCAGATTGCCATCCGGGCTGGGCACAATGGTCCAGAGCGTCCCGTCCCAGTGCTCGATCAGGGTGCGGCTCCAGCTATTGTTGCGGTAGGTGCCCACGGCCCAGACATCGTTGGATGTGGTGCCACTGACGGCATTGAGCGTGTAGGGCGTGTAGCCATCGAGCGGCGTATCGGGGTTGTCCACAGCGGTCCAACTGATCCCATCCCAATGGAGGGTCAGGGTCTGCACCGCTGCCTCGTCCCGGCGACCAACCGCCCACACATCGTTCGGCCCCAGGACGGTGACGCCGTGCAGTTCGTTGGCAAAAACACCGAAATTGGGGCTGGGCACAATGGTCCAGGCGCTGCCGTCCCAGTGCTCGATCAGTGTCCGGCTGTCACCGGTACTGTTTCCATAGTAGCCGACCGCCCACACGTCGGTCGACCCGGCAGCAGCCACGGCCAGAAGCTGATTGACGATCCCGACGCCCGCATTCGGGCTGGGTACGACACTCCAGGTGCTGCCATTCCAGTGCTCGGTCAAGGTTTGCGAGTTGGCCGTACCGACCGCCCAGATGTCGTTCGGCGACACCGCCGTCACGCCCAGGAGCTGTGTGTACTGGCCGGTAACCGGGCTGGGGACGATATTCCACGCGCTGCCGGTCCAATGCTCGACCAGCCCTTGCCCGCTGCCGAAGTAGTTCCCGAACCAGCCGACGGCCCACAGATCGGTGGGTCCGGCGGCGGTGAGGGCGTTGAGCTGGTTGTAGTTGGTCGCCATATTCGGGCTAGACACCACGCGCCAGGCAGTGCCACACGCGGGAGGTGGGGTGGAGGTGATTTGCGGTAGCGCCGGAGCATCGGGCTCAGGGGCGTGCTGAGCCGCTAGCGGGTTGGCACCAAAAGGTACCCGCCCGCCCTGGCCGAGGTACAAGGCTACCAGGAGCAAACCCAACCCACCAACGATGCGGACGAAGTTCCTCATAATGTGTGAGCCTTTCTGCGAAAATACGCTACCACTCTGGCGCCCCTCAGCTTAACAACATCTTGGGAGAACACGCTTAGTGTACCACAACTCTGCTGCGGTTTGCTTACCGAAATGGACAGGGATTAGAGTGCAGCCGTCTGGCAGGCGAATACCGCCGCCTCCGGCGGAGCTTTGCTGGCTGCTGGCCTCGTGCAGCAAGGCACCATGCAGCAGATCGGCCAGCTCGTCCAGGATCGGTTCGATCGCCCTGGTGCTCCGTGACAGTCGCCCTCACTGCTGAGCGGACGCCCTCTTGCGTTAACACCATATCCAGTGTTGGCAGTCCCTCCCGCGTCGTGATCACCACAGCGACGTTGATCGTGCGCTGGCAGAGCCAACTCAGCGTTTCTCGAATATAGCCCTTCAGCGGTCCTTGCTGTAGTTGGGCCTGGAGCGAAGCGTTCAGCACCGTGAGCAACACCCATCCGCGTACGGCGTCTACCTCACGTAATTCCACATAGCGCAGATTGCTCAAGTCGATCCCAGCGGGGGGATACATTTGCAATTGGAGCAGGGTCATTTGCCACCGGCGATTTAAGCGCTCGTCTGGTGGGTCCGGGGGCGCGCTGGCTCCCGCAGCTACCAGCCGGTTCGTTAGGGCGGTGCGTAGCGGCTCCACCCGCCGGGGGGCTGTGGACCCGCGCTCCTCATCGGTCCGGTTTGTTGATCCCTGCTGAGGCGTACCGTTCGCCGGTGATTGGATCCCCTGCTTCTGTTGCTCCCTGTGTTTACCATTTGTTGGGAGGGCGGATGGTGTTGCGGTTGGGGAAGCACGCGAGGCAGGTGCCTCTCGGTGCGGCGGATCCAATGAACATGACTCCGGCTTCAAAGAAGGGGTACCACCACCACCACCTCCTCCTCCTTCTGGTGGTGGTTCTATTTCTTTTGTTTCTTTACGTACGGGTTCTTCTTCGTGTGACGGCCCCGACACAGTGGTCTATGACGACGCCGTCACAGTGGTCTGTGACCGGGCTGCCACACTCGGATGGGACGTCGGTGTCGCATGGGGATGGGACGTCGGTGTCGCATGGGGATGGGACGTCGATGTCCCAGGGGAGTGTGCCGTAGTGGTCACAGAGGGGGATGGTTCCACCCTGGCGCGCAACCATCTGCGCGGCTTCGTGGAAGCGGTTGTCGCGCGCTTCCCGCAAACGCAGGCCGCTGCACCCGGTGCGCATCTCCACTGGACGTTGGCGGGTCAGGAGGTTCGTGATTGGCTCCTGCAACAAGAGCGTCCCGATCATGTCTCCGTCTACTGGTCAGCGCAGGAGTGGATGGTACGGGCGGATGGCGCCGCCCAGATGCTGGTCCAGGCGCAGTTCCTGCTGGATCGCCGCCTGGTGCTGGAACGGGAGCGCCACGAGTACGACAACTCTACCGCGCCAGTCGTGCGCGGGGCAGTGGAAGAGGAGTGGCGAGTCGGTGCCCGCCGCTGGCCCGCCTGGCACTATGTGCGATGTCACCCCACACGAATATCTCTTATTCCCGGCGTGAAGTCGCTCTCTGTTCACAGGCCTTCCGGCGTCGGGCTGGAGAAGGTATAATAAATAGAAGAGCAGGATCCGGGTGATACCCCATTGGTGAGAGCGCCAATGATTTGGGAGGGACCTGGGAATATAGCGGGGAGGAACGGTCATGGTTGTTGCTGTGCCAACCAGCACCTTACGAGTAGTAGACGCTGACGGTGAGACGATCCTGGATCTGGATGAGATCCAGGGCCTTTGGACGGCGGAGCAGTATCTCCGGCTCACGAAGTACACCCGCCATCTCATTGAATTTACCCGCGGCCAGCTTGAGGTGCTACCTAGGCCCAGCGATCAGCATCAGGTCCTTTTGGAATTTTTGTTCATTGCGTTGCGTGCCTTCTTGCGCCCGCGGGGGGGGAAGGTGTTGTTCGCGCCGCTGCGTCTGGAAATTCGGCCCGCCAAATTCCGCGAGCCTGACCTGCTCCTGGTTCTTGATGCCCATGACCCCCGGCGGCAAAACGCCTATTGGCGCGGGGCCGACATGGTCATCGAGATTGTCAGTCCCGATGGCCCCGAACGCGATACGATCGTCAAGCGTCTGGATTATGCCGAGGGGCGCATTCCCGAATACTGGATTGTGCATCCCGAAGAAGAGACGATCACCGTGCTGCGGCTGGAGCAGCACCAATATGTGGAACACGGTGTGTTTCGGCGGGATGAGACGGCGACCTCGGTCCTCCTGGAAGGCTTTACCATCGCCGTAAGTGAGGTCTTGGACGCGCGTTAAGACGACATTAAATGTCCGCCCCGCCGGCACGACCGGGAGGAGGGCGGTCAAGACCTCATCCAGGATCATTCTGCCTGGCCTTGCGCCAATCGCGCCCGTACGGGGGCGACCACTTCCGGGCCATAAATCAACTCCGCCCAGCGTAGCCGCGCTTCTTGTTCGGGGAGATCGGGATGCTGCACGCGCAACTGCCGCCAGGCCAGTCGGCGCGCACTGCCCGATTAAGCGATTCATGATCTGGAGGCGGCGCGGGGGGGGTGAAGGCACGCACCCTGGCGATGAGGATCGCTTCGGCTTTAGGGCTGGTATCCGGGCTTGGGGTCCGGTAGCGCATCGCCGCATCTTACGTGCTTTGCAGCGTAGAGTCAATTCCTTGACGATGCAGAAGTGCGGCCCTATTAGTGGGCTGAACCTGCTAGCCAATATCGCCAGTCATATGTGACGGCGCGGGCACAGTGGTCTGTGCCGCCATTGTCATCCCCGGATACGACACCCACGTCTCATCCCGATGTGACACCCACGTCTCATCGGGATGGGACGTGGGTGTCACATCGGGATCTTTCGTCTGCTATGTCGGCCAGGGTGGGACTGCCGATCAGCGGGGGGCGCGCCGGGTCGCCAGCAGCCGCAGACCGCCCAGCACACATAGCAGTCCGAGAAGCAGCAGCGGCCACCAGACGGAGGCCCCATCAGGCGCTCCGGTATTTGGCATCCCGGCGGGCATCGCTGCATGGTCGACGGGGTGCGTGGGAGCCGCCGCAGGTACCGGGACGATGGTGGTCAGGTCCACGCCTTTCGGCAGCAGCACCCCGGCCAGGACGCGTGCGTTGGTCTGGCTGGTGTTGATCATTTCGTGCCGCGCCCCCTGCTTCTCGTTCACCACGTCGCCGGGCCGCAGCGTCTTTTCGGGCGCGCCCTCGGGGCGCAGGGTCAACACGCCGTCCATGCCGACCACCACCGCCGGGCCACCGTGGAAGTGCAGGGGAATGGCCGCCCCCGGTGCGAAGTCGAGCACCAGGTTGACCAGATCATAGTCGCCGGCGGCTACGGTGATCGGATAGCTGCCCTGGAATGGCACGGTCGGCCCCGGCGATGAAGCGCCGGTCGCCAGGATGGTCGTCAGGTCCGCACCGTGGGGTAGGAGCACCGTCGCCAGGACGCGGGTGTTGGTCTGGCTGGTGTTGATCATTTCGTGCCGCGCCCCCTGCTTCTCGTTCACCACATCGCCAGGCCGCAGCGTCTTTTCAGGCGCGCCGTCGGGGCGCAGGGTCAACACGCCGTCCATGCCGACCACCGTCGCCGGGCCGCCGTGGAAGTGCAGCGGAATGGCCGCCCCCGGCGCGAAGTCGAGCACCAGGTAGACCAGATCGTAGTCGCCAGCGGCCACCGTAATCGGGTAGTGGCCCTCGAACGGGGCGGTCGGGCCGGGTGGGGCGGCCTCGGGGCTGCGTGCCCCGACCACCGCCGCTGGTACGAGCAGGGCGAGGGTGATCATCAAAATCTTCAATTTACTCATCGTTGTTGTCTCCTTGGTAAGAACCGGTGAAACGTTGTCATTATCCGCCGACGGGGGTGCTATTAGCCTTCCTGCACTTCGAAGATTTCGTCGGCGACCAGGCCGTGTGCTGCGCGATGCACGGCGTGGGCGGCTTCGGCATCCGGCGCATCAACGAGGCAGAAGACTTTACCTTCGCCTTCGTTGACCCAGTAGTGCAGATAGTGCACCCCATGCTGGTCTTGCTCTTGCAGATCCCGCGCGTGGGCATCGGCGACGGCGGCGGCTTTCACGCCGGGCAGGTGGTGAATATCCATATAAAGCGGCATTATCGTTTCTCCTTATGTGGTATCAAATCTATTGTGCGGCCCCCGCGGTGCAACGCCTGTCGTTGGCTCACCTCGCAGCGAGGTGGGGGGCGACAGACGGGTTATCATCTGTCAGGGGCCGCTCATCTCTCGCTATAGTTTAGGCAAAGCAGCCCCCTGGCGGATCGGCATCTGCACGTAGATCGCCGGGTGGACACGCGTAAAAGCGGAAGGCCCATACGTAGGGACAGGGTGCTGGCCGGGGAGCAAAAAGCGGCGGCGCAGACCAGGAGGGTCTGCGCCGCCGTGCCGCGTCAGGATGGAGCAGGGGTGCTAGGGCGTGAAGTCTCCCCAGCCGTGGGTGATGGCCCAGGCCGCGATCTGCCCGCGCGACGTGTACCCTAGCTTGCCGAGGATGTTGCCGATATGCGTTTCCACAGTGCGCTTGCTGAGCACCAGCGCTGCCGCAATCTCGGCGTTCGATTTGCTCTGGGCGATAAGCGCTACGACTTCGCCCTCCCGCGGCGTCAGTCCCTGGCCTTGTGTCCCAGAGGGGGCGCGGGAGTGCCCGTCCTGCACACCCAGCGGGGAAGCGTCCCGAGCATAAGCCACGGCCTCTTCCAGCGTCAGGTGTTCGCCCGCTGCCCACGCCTGGGCAAACGCCACGTCGCCCAGTTGCGACCGCAAAGTGGCGATGGTGTGGGCATGGGCCTGCTGATCCCCCGGATCGACAATCGAGCCGATGCCGGTACGCACGGTCTGCGCCGCCCCCAGCAGGCAGGCGGCGCGATCCCGCTCCTGCTGCGTCCCGGCGATCTCGGCCAAGCGCTCCAGGCACCAGGCCAGGCCCCCTTTGTCGCCCATCTCCAGCCGGATGCCCATGCTTTCCCCGATGAGTTCGATGGCGCGCTCCCGGTTCCCCTGGCGTAGCGCCACCCAGCCGAGACCGGCCAGCGAGATGGCCGTCCCCCATTTATGGCCCAGTTCCCGCCGGAGCTTGAGGCTCTCTTCGTGCAACGCGAGGGCGCGGGCCAGATCCCCCTGGCGGAAGGCGACTTCGCCCAGCCCGGCGAGTGCCCAGGCCGTGCCGTCCAGGTCGCCGGTTTGCCGGTACAGCGCCAGCGATTCTTCGAGTGGTCCCACAGCCTGGGTATAGGCCCCCGTCCGCAACCCGATCCAGCCCTCGTTCATAAGCACACTCGCGGTACCCGCTTGATCCCCCAGTGCGCGCCGGATGGCGATGCTCTCGGCAAAGAGTTGCGGGGCGCTGACATAGTCCCCTTGCTCGGTCGCCGCCTCGCCCAACTGCTCCAATGCGGCGGCCACCCCGCGCTGGTCGTTCAGTTCGCGGCGAATCGCCAGGCTCTCCTCCAGGCAGATCTGCGTGGCGCGATAATCGCTCTGCACATAGGCAATCTGCCCCGCCGCCCGCAGTGCTTCGGCGCGGACGGCGGTACGGCTCTGCGTGTTGGGCGCGACGAGCAACGTGGTCAGCCACTCGCGTCCCTCGCTCAGGTACCCGCGGATATACCAAAACTGTCCCAGTGCCGCCGCCAGGGGCAGACCGAGCGCGGCTTCGGACTCCGTGTACAGCGACCAGCGCAGCGCGGCCCGCAGGTTATCGTGCTCTTCTTCCAGACGCGCCAGCGCTGGCACCTGCGCCGCGCCGAGCAGTTCCGCGGCGAGCCGGTGGGCTAGCTCCAGGAAGGTGCGGGCATGGGCTTGCGCCACTTTCGCCCCTTCGCCGCTCTCGGCCAATTTTTGCCGGGCGTATTCACGGAGAGTCTCCAGCATGTGGAATCGCGGGTCGCCCGCCGCTGCGGTCTGCTTGAGCAGGCTCTTGTTGACCAGGGACGTGAGGCCATCCAAAACCGGCAACGGGTGGGCTGCGTCGGCGGCGCAGACCGCTTCCACCACGTCGAGGGTGCCGCCGCCGACAAAGACCCCCAGGCGGCGAAACAGGGTCTGTTCATCCTCATCGAGCAGGTCGTAGCTCCAGGCGATGGCGCTCAGCAACGTCCGATGGCGGGGTGGGAGGTCGCGCGCCCCGCCGGTGAGTACGTTCAGCCGATGGCCGAGCCGGGCAAAGAGGGCCTGGGGCGGCAGCAGCTTCACCCGGGCTGCGGCCAGTTCAATCGCCAGCGGCAACCCGTCGAGCCGCCAGCAAATCGCGCTGATCACCGGCGCATTCTCATCCGTGATCTGAAAGTCGGCGTTGGCCGCCATCGCCCGTTGGGCGAACAACTGCACGGCGGCACAGTCCGCAATCTGCGCGGCGGACGGTAAGCGCCCCATGTCGGGGAGGTCCAGCGGCGGCACCGCCAGCTCCTGCTCACCGCGCACCCGTAGCGCCTCGCGGCTGGTCACCAGGATCTTGACCTGGGGGGCGGCGGCCAGCAGCTCGGCGATCAGCGGGGCCGCCTCGATCACCTGCTCGAAATTGTCGAGCACCAGCAGCAGCTCTCTGGCGCGGAGATAGTCCTGGAGCAGCAGGCGCAAGGGACGCCCGCCGCTCTCCTTGAGACCCAAGGCCTGGGCGATGGCCGAGATCACCAACGCCGGGTCGCTGATCGGCGCCAGGAAGACCAGCCAGACCCCGTCGGCAAAGTCGGTGACTAGCCCGGCGGCCACTTCCAGGGCCAGGCGAGTCTTGCCAATGCCGGGTGCCCCGGTCAGGGTTAACAGGCGCGCGCCCGGCCCCTCAGGCCGGGCGGCCTTTTGCAGCCAGCCGCGCCCGGCGGCGATTTCCTTCCCGCGTCCAACGATCGGGGTGAGCGGCACCGGCAGGTGATACTCGGGCATAGCCTCCAACCTCTCTCGGGGTTCATGCTGGGTCCAACCGGCGGATCACTCATCCCCAGTCCCCATTTTACTCCAGTCACCGCAAGTTTACACGCCCCCTGGCCGCTTGGGCGAAACGGATGCCCGTTCGCGCAGCCTGCTGCTGGCTGATGGTCCCGGAGAGTGGGACGCGGGGGCTGTTGAGGAAGCAGCCCAAACCGTGCCCTTCGGGGCAACAGGCTGCTGTCGTACGGATAGGGGCAGGAGGACACGCTACAGACCACCCTGGAGCGGCTACGCGTTCGCGGGTTGCGGGACAAAGTGGGCGCTGATGCGCTTTGCGGGGGCGAACCGTTACGCCGGGTCCGTGAGTGTGTTTTCAGCGAGTGGTTTCTGTAGCGCACCCACTGATCCCCTCTGTGTGTGCAGGGATTACGACGCTGCTGGGCGGCGTGGCCTGGCGACTGGCAGCGGTTCTACGTTAGCGACCAACGACTTTACCGTTTTGCCGACCCGATGAGCCGGTAAACACGGGGGCAGGTGCGCCTGATCCAGTAAACAACGTTCCCCAGAAATAGTCACAGCCACGGGCGCGGCACGGCGGTCTTCGTGCTCAACCTGCACCAATGTGGTGGGCGTACCCGTGGGGGTATCCGTCGGCGTGGGGGTATCCGTCGGCGTGGACGTCACCGTCGGTGTATTGGTGGGTGTGTCAGTGGGTGTGTCGGTGGGTGTGTCGGTGGGTGTGTCGGTGGGTGTGTCGGTGGGTGTGTCGGTGGGTGTGTCGGTCGGCGTTATGGTAACAGTGTCGGTGGGTGTGGTAGTTGCGGTCACAGTGTCGCTCGGGGTGGGGGTTGGCGTGCCGGTGTGAGTGGCCGTCGGCGTATGGCTCGGCGTCGGGCTATCCGACGGCGTAGCGGTCGGGGTGTCCGTAGGGGTTGGCGTAATCGTCGGCGTAGGGGTCCAGGTAGGTGTCGAAGTCGGCGTCCAGGTGGGCGTGTTGGTGGGTGTAGCAGTGGGTGTGACCGTGGGCGGCACGCTCGGTGTATACGTGGCGGTCTTGGTCGGAGTATTGGTCGGGGTTGGCGTCCAGGTGGGCGTGTTGGTCGGCGTCCAGGTCGGCGTGATCGTCAGCGTCGGGGTGGGTGTGAGCGTCAGCGTCGGGGTGGGCGTGATCGTCAGCGTCGGGGTATTGGTCGGGGTGTTGGTCGGCGTCGGCGTATGGGTTGGCGTCCAGGTCGGCGTAAAGGTTTGTGTAGCTGTCGGGGTCAGAGTCGGCGTCCACGTCGCGATGGGCGTTTCGCCGGGCGTCCACGTCGGCGTGTTCGTGGGTGTAGCAGTGGGCGTGCGCGTAGCCGTCCAGCTTGGCGTGGGGCGCTCGGTCGGCGGGTGCGTCGGGGTGTCTGTTGGGGCGGGCGGTGGCGTGAGCGTCGGTGGGATCGCTGTTAGCCTGGGTTCTGGGGTATTGGTGCTGGCCCGCGCTATCGTCGCCGTCGGCACGCGACCAGGGGTTGCCGGTGGCGTGGGCAGTATGCCGCCCACCGTTGCCGCGAGCGTCGGCGTCGCGCTGGCGAGGGTCGGGGGTCCGATGGCGACGGGCGTGGGCTGCCCTCCCGGCAGGGCAAACGGCGGCATCGCCACCGGCGGGGTTGCTCCGCCGGGGACCTGCGCGATCCCGGGCACGGTGGGCAGGCGCGCAGGGGTGGCTTCCG
>JBBSAN010000117.1:0-12480 GCA_038252265.1 Chloroflexia bacterium | reverse complement strand
CTACGCCGCCAGCGATGCCGAACTGATCGCGCTGACCGAGCGCCCGCACTATCTGCGCCTGCTCCTCCAGGCCCCCGATGCCGCCGTGGACGAGGCGATCATCCACCTGCTGGCCCGCGCCTACCGCGTGCGCGGCGGCGACCGCGCCCACCTGCTCCGCACCACCGAGTTCCTGGGCCGCCTGCTCAAAGGCCAGTACGACCGCCTCGTCGCCATCCTCGAAACGGTCGAGGCGCTAACGGAGGATGTGGTGCCCAGCACCGCGCCGCGCACCCACGGATCGCTGCCACCGGGCGTGGGGCAGGTGCGTTTATAAGGCTGTGTCTTGAGAGTGAACGATTAAAGAAGCACAAGGAAAAGAACTTTATATGGCTATTCCAAACCGTCAGGAACTATGCAACCCTGTATTGCAAGCACTCAGAAGATTGGGGGGATCTGCCAATATAAACGAGTTGGACGATGAGGTAATCAAAAGCCTGAGTCTGACCGATGAAGAGATTGCTCAACCACATAATGAGAGGCAGACAGAGGTAAAGTATCAGCTTGCTTGGGCACGCAGTTACCTGAAAGCATACGAGCTTATAGAAAACTCTGCACGCGGCGTTTGGTCGCTTACAACAAAAGGGCGGGAAACAGAAGCCGTAGATCCCGCGTATGTTGCCCGCTACCTAAAACAGCGCAATGCAAATAGACAGAAACAAGTTAGAAGTTCTGAATCAGAATTGCTTGCAGCATTATTCAGCACGGATTTGGATACGCCGGAAGTTGCGGAGGCTATTTTAGAGCAGACATGGCACGAAAAGCTGATGGCTATCCTGTTGAACATGCGGCCTGATGCGTTCGAGCGGCTGTGCCAGCGGATGCTGCGTGAGTCCGGCTTCACCCAGGTGCGGGTGACAGGTAAATCGGGTGATGGCGGCATTGACGGCGTGGGCCTTGTGCAACTGGGCGGGCTGCTGAGTTTCCCGGTACTTTTCCAGTGCAAACGCTATCAGGGAAGCATCGGCCCGGGCATCATCCGCGACTTTCGCGGCGCAATGATTGGCCGATCAGATCGGGGATTGGTGATAACTACCGGCACCTTTAGCCGCGATGCCCGATTAGAAGCAACCCGAGATGGTGCCCCGCCGATTGACCTGGTGGACGGGGAGCAGTTGGTGGAACGATTGAAGGAATTACGGCTTGGTGTTGAGGTGAAGATGATCGAAGATGTCACCGTCAAGCCGGAGTGGTTCAAGGAGATTTAGCACAAAGACGCAGTCGTTGGCCGCCTGCGAAATCCAGCGCCGAGAGGCGAGAGGACATGCGGTGATCAAGACCAAAATCAGCGTGCGGATCGGGCGTCCGGTGGACGAGGTGTTCGCCTACGTCACCAGGGTGGAGAACTTCACCTACTGGTTGGGTGATCTGATCCGTGCCTCGTGGCAAACGTCGCCCGGCCCGGTGGGGCTAGGCACCACCTTCACCCAGACCAACCATTTCCTGGGGCGCAACTTTGATACCGACTTCGAGGTCATCACCTTCGACCCGCCCCGGCAATTCTGCGTGGTCGCCACGTCGGGCATCGCCCCGTTCGGCGGGTGCTACACCTTCGAGCCGGTGGAGGGCGGCACCCAGCTCACCTCGATTGCCGAGGTGGAGGGCAGCGGGTTGTTCAGCCTGGCCGGGTCGCTGCTGATCCGCGCCATCCGCCACCAGACCGAAAGCGGGCTGACCCGCTTGCAGCAGCTTTTGGATAGCCGATCCGACCGGGGCAATTGAAATACAGCAGACAGAAAGGGCCTTTATGACCAAACCGACGGACACTATCCTGGTGGTGGATATCGAAGCAACCTGCTGGGCAGCCTCGCCCCCACCCGATCAGGAGGCCGAGATCATCGAGATCGGGGTGTGCGTGCTGGACGTAGCCTCGGGTGAGCGGCGGGAGAAAGCGAGTCTGCTGGTGCGGCCCGAACGATCCCAGGTCAGCACCTTCTGCACCCAACTGACCACGCTCACCCAGGCCGAGGTGGACGACGGCTTCTCCTTCCGCGAGGCGTGTGCGCTGCTGAAAAACCGCTACACGGTGAAAGACCGCATCTGGGCCAGCTATGGCGAGTATGACCGGCAGCAGTTCGAGCGGCAGTGCGGAGCGCGGGGCATCCCCTACCCGTTCGGGGCGCGGCACCTGAATGTCAAGACGCTGTTTGCCCTGGTCCACGCGCTGCCCGCCGAAGTAGGCATGGCCGAGGCGCTGGCCCGCCAGGGCTTGCCGTTGGAAGGCACCCACCATCGCGGGGGCGACGACGCCTGGAACATCGCCCGGCTCCTCGCCGCCTTGCTGAAGCGGGAGACGTAATAGTTCACCACAGAGAACACAGCGGCCACAGAGTGATCTAATCTCTGTGGCCGCTGTTGTTCTCTGTGGTGAATCGTTACCGCTTATTCCAGGTTGCTGACGATCCGTTGCAGCACACGGATCACTGTTTGATAGTCTTCCGGGGTGATGCTCTGCATCGAACGTTGGCGCACGCCCCGCTGGATGTTGAAGATCGTCTCGAAGCCTGCTTCGCCGTCAGGGGTGAGTGAGAGTGTGGTCGTGCCATCCGCCTGGTCTTGTGTGATCATCCAGCCGCGCCCGACAAAGTCGGCAATAATCGCGTCCAGCCCGGTGGCGTCCACGAAGGTTTGCAGCGGGTCAAAGACCTGCGCGGTGGTCATCGTTCCGGCGTCGTGGACGGTATTAAGCACCTGCCAGTGGAAGCGGGTCAGGCCGTTGTCGCTCAACGCCTGGTTGACATGGGCGGTGATCACTTCGTCGGCGTGCTTGAGCCAGTAGCCGATGGGGAGTGGTTTGTTCGTATCCACAGGCATCCCTCCTATCTCACACAGACGATAAACTCACCACGAAGAACACGAAGATCTAATCACTTCGTGTCCTTCGTGCCCTTCGTGGTGAACACCTACCCGATCAGTCGCGCCACGATCTGCTGATAGGGTGCCAGGGCACCGGGGTTGAAGATCCGGCCCTCACCGCCGATGATGACGGTCGGTGTGCCGAAGACGAAGTTTTCCTGAGCCTCGGCATAGTCGGCATCAATATCAGCGTCAATGCCCGCCGTGGCCCCGCCGCCGATCAGCCCGCTATCGGCTTCCCAGCGCGGCACATCCAGCCCCGCCGCTGCGGCAATCTCGCCCAGCACCGCCGGGTCGCTGATGTCGCGCCCCGCAGCGTGATAAGCGTCGAACAGCAGCGGGTGGAAGCGATAGAAGGCGTCTTCCCCCTGGGCGTGCGCGGCGCGGGCGGCACGGAACGCCGGCAGGGCCGGGACGCCGTGCGTCTCCCCGTTCTGCCGCTCCAGCGGAAAGGCTTTCCAGCGCAGGACCACGTCGGGGTGGGCGGCGCGCAGGGGCAGCAGCCGCTGGCTGAGGGCGTAGCTATCCTCGCAGGTGTAGTCGTAGAAGATTTCGATCACGGTCGGCATGGGCGGCTCCTGGCAGGGAAACATGAGGCGTGAAGTATGAAGCGTACTGCGGGGTGCCACCCACAGTACGCCGCATCTGGTCTTGATTCAGTTTAGCACGTCTGCGCCACATAAACCGTAGCATAGCCCACGTTTCACGCAGTACGTTGCATGCTACACGCGGCCCTTCGCCTGCTGCCCGGCCTGCCGGTCGCGGTCATGCTTGGCGAGGAGGCGCTTGCGCAGGCGGAAGTTCTTGGGGGTCACTTCCAGCAATTCGTCGTCGGCCAGGAACTCGATGGCGTCGTCCAGCGAGATGATGCGCGGCGGCTCCAGGCGGATCGCATCTTCGCCGGTGCTGTTACGCATGTTGGTCAGTTGCTTCTTCCGGCAGACATTGACTTCCAGGTCCTTGTCGCGGATGTGCTGGCCGACGATCATGCCCTCGTAGACCTCCACGCCGGGGCCGTAGAAAAGTTGCCCGCGCAACTGTGCCGTGTTCAGGCCGAACCCGGAGGTGACGCCGGTTTCCCAGGCGATCAGCGATCCGGCGTCGCGGGTGGAAACAGGCCCGGCGACGGGGCCATACCCGGCGAACAGGGTGTTCATGATGCCCTGGCCGCGGGTGTTGCTCAGGAACGCCTGGCGGAAGCCGAGCAGGCCCCGCGTCGGCACCTTGTAGACGTAGTGGACCGAGCCATCGTCGCGGTAGCGCATGTCGAGCAGGGTGCCCCGGCGCTGGCCGAGCATCTCGACCACCACGCCCATCACCTCTTGCGACACCTCGATCTCCACCTGCTCATACGGCTCCTGGCGCTGGCCGTTGATCTCTTTGTAGATCACTTCCGGCTTGGACACCTGGAACTCGTAGCCCTCGCGGCGCATCGTCTCGATCAGGATCGCCAGGTGCAGCTCGCCGCGCCCGCTGATCAGGAAGGTGTCGGCGCTTTCCGTGTCCTCCACGTTCAGCGCCACATCGCGTTCTAGTTCGGAATAAAGCCGCTCGCGCAGCTTGCGGCTGGTGACATAGGTGCCGTCACGCCCGGCGAACGGGCTGGTGTTGACCCCGAAGGTCATCCGCAGCGTCGGCTCTTCCACATGGATCGGCGGCAGGGGGCGCGGGTCGTTGGCGTCGGCAATCGTGTCCCCGATGGTCACGTCATTGATCCCGGCAATCGCCACGATATCCCCGGCCAGCGCCTCGTCCACTTCTTGCCGGGCCAGACCCTGGAAGGTGAACACCTGGGTCACTTTGCCCGACAGCATGTTGCCCTGGTGGTCGATCCGCACGACGGACTGGGCCTTGCGGATGCTGCCGCTATGCAGGCGGCCCACCACGATCCGGCCCTTGTAGTCGTCGTGGGTCATCGTCGTGACCAGGAGTTGGGTCGGCTGGTCGGGGTTGATCTCCGGGGGGGAGATGTGCTCGACAATGGCATCGAAGAGCGGTTCCAGGGTCGGCCCCATGTGATGGTGGTCGGTGCCGGCCTCGCCGGTCAGGGCGTTGGTGTAGATGATCGGGAACTCGGCCTGTTCCTCGCTCGCGCCCAGGTCCAGGAAGAGGTCGAACGCCTCGTTCAGCACATGGTTAGGGCGGGCGTTGGCGCGGTCGATCTTGTTGATGACCAGGATCGCCCTGTGCCCGGCCTGCAATGCCTGGCGCAGCACGAACTTGGTCTGCGGCATGGGGCCATCCACGGCGTCCACCAGGATCAGCACGCCGTCCACCATGTTCATCACCCGTTCGACCTCGCCGCCGAAGTCGGCATGGCCGGGGGTGTCCACGATGTTGATCTTGGTGCCTTTGTAGACAATGGCGGTATTCTTCGCCATGATGGTGATGCCCCGTTCCCGCTCCAGCGCGTTCGAGTCCATCACCCGCTCGGCTACCTGCTGGTTATCGCGGAAGATGTGGCTCTGCTTGAGCATGGCATCCACCAGAGTCGTCTTCCCATGATCAACATGGGCAATAATGGCAATATTTCGGATATCGTCGCGCTGCATCTAGTTTACCTACCCCACAAAAACACCCCGCACGCACTGGTCGGGGTATCCCTACCTTAGCAATCTTTTCCCGTGCCCCGGCCTATCGCACAAAGCAACATTCTATTATACCATAAAATGAGGGGTCTTTGCTGATTCGATCAAACAAGCTCAACAGGAGCAGAGCCACCGGCATGGCTCAGGGGGTCGCCGTGGCGGTCGGCGGGGCCGGGGTGCCGGTCGGGGTGAGGGTCGGCGTATCGGCGGGGGTCATGGTGGCGGTCGGCGTGGCGGTCGGCGTGGCGGCAGGGACAGGGGTGCCGGTGGGGGTCTCCGTGCGCGTGGCGGTCGGCGTGCGGATGGGCGTCGGGGTGGCCGTGGGGTCGGCGCAGCCGGGGAAGAAGGTGCTGCTGACGATCTTCGCCGCCTGCCCCCGCGTCACGCTGTTATTGGGGCGGAAGTAGGGCCGGTTGGTGGGCGGCACACACGGCTCCCCTGCCCCGCCGCAGGGGTAGCCGCCGATGATCCCGCGACTCGCCATCCGCTCAATATAGGGGTAGAAGGTGCTCCCCGGCGGCACATCGGCAAAGGTCTGGCCGGTGGGCGTCTCGGTGTAGGCGGCGGCGTTGGCGGCTAACTTCGCTAATTGCCCCCGCGTGACATTATTGCCCTGGCGGAAGTAGGGGCGATTCTGCGGCGGTACACACGGCTCATTCGGACCACCGCAGGGATAGCCGCCGATCAGCCCTCGGCTGGCTAGTGGTTCGATATACCACCAAAATTCCGTAACTGGCTCTACGTCCTGAAACGTCTGCTGATCCCCTGGCAGTGGATCTTGCCAGCCGACGGATTTGACCACAAACTTGGCGGCCTGCCCCCGCGTGACCGGATTACCGGGGCGATAGTATGGCTTGTTGCCCGCGCCACATGGTTCCTGAGGCGTGCCGCAGGGATAGCCACTGACGATGTCGCGTCCGGCCAAGCACTCGATATAGTCGTAGAACGTGTGGCTGGGCGGCACATCCTCGAAGATGCCCGGATGCGGGGTCGCGGTGATGGTGGGGGTGGGCGTGGCTGTCGCAGTGGCACAGCCGGGCACCGGAGCGGTGATCACTATGTCATCTACACGCCAACCGTAATAAATCGGTATTCCCTCACTATGTTCAGGGTCTTGCAAAGGAGCACCCGTCAGAGTGTGAAATCGTAGCTTTATGGCGACGCCTCGATACGCCGCGAGATCTACGACTTCCCGACCTCCGTTGTTGGAGTAGCCCTGCAACAAAGTCCAGGTTACGCCATTATCGGTTGAGATCTCCAACCAGCGGGCCGACTGAAACCCGGAACCCTCATCCCAGAAGGTCAGCGTGGCTTCTGTCGCGTTTGCAGGAAGCAATAGTCCATCCCGTAGGGTCATGTAGCTTTCATGGTAGTAGGGTGTGCTTTGCACTTTGGCGGTATCGGGCGGAGGCGAAATCTGCGGCCCGACAAACGAGCTGTACGCCGAAAACCACCCGTTAAGAGGTAGATAGTTGTACGCCCGCCAACCGGGATCACCGCTGCCGTCGAAAGGACCGAGAGTGCCGCTCTCAAAATCTTCGATCAAAAGCGGGGGACATCCACCAGGGTAAGGGGTAGTGGTCGGCAGGGGTGTGGGCGTGGCGGCAGGGACTGGAACAACAGAGGCAGCGGGCGACGCCAGGGCGGCGGCTCCAGCCAGGAGCGCGCCCCAGACCAGCCCGACCAGTAGCAGGACCGTGCCACGCGACCGCATCATGACAGCCCCTCACGGTGGCGGAACAACAGGAATGCCGGGCAAGGAGTCGGCGAGGGGACCACCCTTGCGGGCAACGGCACACACAGCAAGACGCTGGCGGTGTAGCCGTCCTGATAACCCTCATCCATCGGCCCGGCCCAGCCATTGTAGCACAAATAATCGTGCTGAATCAATCCCTGTTCTATCCTGAATTGCAGCGCCGGGTGAATAGCAAATGACAAACAAAAACCGGGAGCGCAGGCGCACTCCCGGTGAGTAGAGACACAAAGATGCCAGGCAAGGGTTTGACAAGGGAATGTGCCCTTGCGGACACCGGGCGCGCACCAGCAAGCTGACCGCCTTCCCGCGCACAATGATAACCCTCATCCATCGGCCCGGCACAGATAGTATAGCGCACGGCAAAACAGCAGTCAAGCGCCGGATGGTGTACGCCTTCTCCATCACAGGTCGGATCTGGCCCCGGCCCAAATGTTGTCCACTTCTCCACAAGATATCCACATTTTGTGGAGAACCTGGCGGCTGCCCCCTAAATATAGGGTGGGCACACGGAAGTCGCCTGCATCTGCGCGTCAGAACACAGGCAAGTGGGCATGGCACAGCGCCGGATCGGCGGCGATTATCCCCCGCTCACATCGGGGCGTACTCGCGTATCCGCCCGCTGGCAAAGGCGTAGGCCCAGGGCGTGATATCGGGCGGTTCAGGGCCGAGCGCGCCGAGGATGGTGCAGATGTGGGCGCGGTGCTCGTTGCCGTGATACAGCACCACGGTGATGACGATCCCCGCCGGGATGGTGCCAACGCCTTCGTCCGCTGGCAGCGGGTGATCGCCGTCCATGTCGCCCGCAAGGAATTCTTCCCAGGTGGTTGCCAGCCAGGCCGCGCGTTCCGCCAGCACGTCGAGGCTGACCATCGGGCCGGGCGACCACGGGAAGGCCGCTTCCCGCCCCAGGAGGCGGCTGAGAGATTCCATCTCGCAGTCGATCAGGTGCCGCAGCGTCGCCAGGATCGTGCCGTAGGTGCCCGGCACGGTGGCGTTCAGGGTTTGCTCGTCCAGCCCCTGGCAGAAGGCCAGGATCTGCGCGGTCGCCCAGGCATTGTGCCGGACCGGATCGTGCAGCGCGTGAGTCATTGTGACCTCCTAAATGGGGCGCAGCCCGCGCCGCTTACGGCCTGCTCCAGGGCGGACCGTGGTTACCGGTTCATCGTGTTGACGATCCGCTCGATCTGCTTGATGTGTGGCCGTTCATGGCGCGCCAGCCACGCTGCGTAGGACAGCACAGTCCGCCGGAGGACCCTGCCCGCCCCGGTCACGGTCGCCGCCCGTGCCCAGCCTTCAGGCGGCAAGGGTTCCAGGACGGCCAGGAGATCGGCCCGCTGCGTGACAAAAGCGTGCAACGAGGGCGGGAATTCCAGTTCGGGATAGTCCGTCCGCTTGATCCAGGTGGTGGGATTGACCGCTCGCAGCGTGGGGTGGTCCTCGGCAAGTATTACCCCAATGCAGTTGCCCCAGACATCGGCACACGACCGGAGGTGGGCCAGCACCTCGGTGGCGGACCACTCCTCGGGGCTAGGGCGGGTCTGTAATTGCGCGGGGGCCAGACCGGCGGTCAGCGCGGTGAGGCGCGGCGGCGCGGCGGCCAGCAGGGTCAGGATCTGTTCCATTTCAATCGGCAGCGATCGGCTGGACAGGGGACGACCTCCGTTCAGATAAGCCCGTGATTTCCTAAGCGAGCGCCTCGTCCGGGATAGTGTGCGGGCCGAGAAAGAGGTGCAGTTGGGCCGCATGTTCCTGGACGTGGCGCATGTTGTACAGTTGTAGCTCGAAGAAGCTGACGGTATGGCCCTCGGCCCAGGGGTACTCAACGACCTGGCGCGCCCGCTCATCCGTCAGCGCGACCAGCGTAGTGTGGCACTTCTGGCGCGTCGCCGCGAGATAGGCGAGCAGTTCTTCCTTCGTGTAGGGCTGTGCAGGCAGCACCCATTCGGGGTCGATCTCCACCCAGCTAAAAGGAGCCGGGGGCGCAAATTCTTCCTCCCGGCAGCCGGAGAGATATAAGTCGAGCCAGAAGAGCGCATGATACGTGATACACCAGAACTCTGCGAACGCCGGGGGGATGGAATCGCCGACGCGAACGCTCCAGAGGCGCTGGGTCCACAGCGCGTCGGGACAGGCCACCAGGGCCTCTTCGAGTGTATCAATGGCGATGCCGAACTGCCGCCCCAGCGCGGCGCTCCACAAGGTCTCCATAGGTCCTCCTCCAGGGATAGCTCCAGCAGCCGACCGCAGGCCCAGCTCTATCGAGCCGATTGATCGCTGCTCTATTACGTGGGGCCGAGAACGAGCGGATCGCGGGGACGGGCCACTTGATCGGCAATGGACCCTAATCACCCGTCACGGGTTCGGATCGGGCGATCCCTGCATTCCGCACTGGCAGTAGTTCATCGGGTTTTGGTTGTGCCCGTCTTGCCAGACCTGATAATCGACGTGCGGGCCGCTGCTGCTGCCGGTGGATCCCATGAAGCCGATCACGTCGCCGCGATGGACGACCTGGCCTTCCTGCACGTTGAACTTCTGCATGTGGCCGTAGGTGGTGGTGTAATGCGGCCCCTGGACGTAGACGAGGTTGCCATAGGTGGGGTCGTCGGTCAGCAGCTTGATCTTCCCGGCATGGGTGGCGACGATCTCGGCCCCGAAGGCGTCTTTGTTGTGCCAGAAGGCGAAGTCCACCGCGCCCCACTTTTCGCGGGCTACCGGATCGTCGCCCCCGTGCGCGGCGTAGTCTTTGGTGATCACCCAGTCGGTGCGCTTGATCGGGATACCGGTGGGCAGGAGGTCGGCAGCACTCAGGCCGGTGAGGTCGCCGCCGGGGGCGGACACCGCACTCTTTGCCCGCGCCGGGGCCGCGCCCAGCGGGGCCGCCCCACCGGTCGCCGTCAGGGAGTGCAACCCGAGCCGTTGACCCAGCGCGCTATCCCGCCCGGCCACCGCAACCAGCACCGCCAGCAGGAGGACCGCTCCGACGGCGATCAATGCCGGGGCCAGGAACCGCCGCCAGGCCAGCGGCACACGCAGGGGCGCGGCGGGCACCGGAGGCAGAACCGCCTGCCGCCGGGCGGGGGCCGTGGCGGGCAGCCGCTCGGTGATAGCATAGGGGGTCGTGGGCCGCTCATCCAGGTCCAGCGCGTCACGGGTCCAGGGCACAAACCGTCCGCCGTCCGGCGCGGCAGGCGGGGGATCGGGTTGGGGGGTGTGGGCGGCTCTCTGTCCCATCGCAGGCTCCTTACGAGAAATCAGAAGTCAGAAGTCAGCAATTAGAAGTCAGGCGGCAGGGACGAAAGCTTTATCGGGCAACAGCCCAACAAATGGCTGAGTTCTGACTTCTGATTTCTAGCGTGCCCCGTGTGCCTCCAGCAATGCGGCGGCATCGGTGCGGTCGTTCTTGCGGGCCAGGGCCAGCGCAGTCTGGCCGTAGTCGTTGGTGGTGGTTACGTCGGCTCCGGCGTCCAGCAACAGGGTAATCAAGTCGAGCGGGCCATCATCGGCGGCAGCGTGCAACGGGGTCCAGCCGCCGTGCTGCGGCGTGTTTACGTCCGCGCCGTGGGCGAGCAGCAGCGCGGCCACGGCGGAGATGCGCTTCTTCTGCGGCCCGGCAGTGGCGGCGTGGAGCGGCTGGTTGCGCATCTCGTTGTCGAACCAGGCATGGACATCCGCGCCGTGGGCCAGCAACACGGCGGCGGCGTCCGTATGTCCAAAATAGACAGCCAGGTGCAACGGCGTCCAGCCACCCGGTCCCAGGGTGCTAACGGCGCTCGCGTCCTGCGCCAATAAGCGCTGGAGGCGTGCCGTGTCGCCCGCCTGGGCGGCAGCGGTCAGCGCCTCGGCTGTGACTGTTTCGGTGGTATCCACAAGGATCTCCTTCGGAGGGTTGGTTGTGTTGCGCTACCGTGTATTTATTATAGAACAGATGTTCGTCTGTGTCAATGGGGTGAGGCAGGATCAGGACCAGGGACCAGGGATCAGGGATCAGGGACCAGGGACCAGGGATCAGGGATCAGGGATCAGAACTACACAATACGCAGTACGATCACGTTATACCTTTGTACTCACGCATCACGCATCACGCATCACGCATCACGTTTCACTCCTCACCCCAACAACAGGGCGATCACCGCCCCGACCAGGGCCAGCCACCCCACCCCGGCGGTCTGCCGGGCGAAGCGCGCCGGGAGCGACCATCCGGCCAACGCCAGGAGAGCAGCCAGCACGCCTGCGCCCGCCAGCAGGTTCCAGGGCGCGGGCAGCAGGGCGGCCAGCCCGGCCCAACCCAACGTGAGCAACAGGCGCGGCAGGGGGGGAGCCGCGGGGGAAGAGTCGGCCATGCTCGCCAGGCCCCCAGCATAGGCGAGCGCGGCCAGCAGCGCAACCGGCGGCGCGACGGCGGCGAACGGCAGCAGGAAACCGCCCGCCCCGGCAGCGCAGACGGCAACCGCGCCCGTACACAGCGCCGCGCCGTCGCTGCGCGCCCCGTCCCCGGCCAATGCGCCCGCCGCCAGCAGCAGCCCGGTCAGCACCAGGGCATCGGGGGGTGGCACCAGGGGAGCCGCCCCCGGCAGCGGGAGAAGCGCCACCACCACCCAGGCCAGCGCCAGCCCAAGTCGCACCAGCGCCGACGCTGGCGCGGCGTCGATCTTGCGCTGCCGCCACCAGGCCCAGCCGCCCGCCAGCAAGAGAGCCACGCCCCCCGGCCACAGCAGCAACCGGGGCACCAGGGCCACGACCCAGGCAGCGAACGCAGCGGCGTCATCAGTCATTTAGCGTCTCCAGGGGGCAGGGGTCGGGGGTCAGGGGTCAGGATTTGGTAAAAGCGGACCCTGATCCCTGATCCCTGCCCCCTGATCCCGTGCTCGTCGCCGTCCGAGCAACGCACCGAGTTCGACCAGGAGCCAGGCGAGGGCGAGAGCGACACCGAGGCCGAGCACAGGCCAGGCGGCGACGGGAGCACTGTCCGGCCCGGCGAGATAGGCCAGGCCGGGCACTGCAGTCACGCTGCTCAAGGCGGGCACCCCTGCCGCCAGGGTATCAGCGGCAGGCCGGATCAGCCCATCGAGCCAGACCGCCGGGGCCAGGCCGCCCAGCAGGAGCAGCCCCGTCAACGGCAGCAGGGCAATTGTGGAGTGCGGAGTGCGGGGTGGGGTGGGGCGGTCGTGGCGATGCCGCACACCGCATTCCGCCCGCCGCCAAAAGAGGGCTGCGCCCCCCAGGAGCCGGCCGAGGCCGAGG
>JBBSAN010000116.1:0-12560 GCA_038252265.1 Chloroflexia bacterium | reverse complement strand
CACTACACCAGGATCTCGAACGTCGCCAGCGCCTTGCATAGGGTAGAGGTCAAAACGGAGGGCCGCGATCTTGCTGCACTCACGCCTTGTAACAGACCATACCCTGGAGGACGAACGATGAGTGCTGATGAGCGTGCCCTGCTGGGCGATTACACTTTCCAGCCGGACCTGGCCCGCGCGGCGACCCTGCCCGCCGGGTGGTACCGGGGCGAACCGATGCTGGCGCTGGAAAAAGAGCGTATCTTCGCCCGCACCTGGCAGGCCGTGGGCCGCACCGCCGATGTGGTCCGTCCGGGAGATTTCTTCACCTGCGACCTCGTCGGGGAGCCGCTGGTGATCACGCGGGGCACCGACGACCGGCTGCGGGGCTTCTACAACGTCTGCCGCCACCGCGCCGGGAACGTGGCGGCGGGCAAAGGAAACCGCAAGGCGTTACAGTGCCGCTACCACGGCTGGACCTATGCCCTCGATGGTCGCCTGCTGACCACGCCCGAATTCGACGGGGTGCAGGATTTCGACAAGGCCGCCTACTGCCTGCACCCGGTGCGGGTGGAGACGTGGGGGCCGTTCGTCTTTGCCAACCTGGACCCGCACGCCGCCCCGCTGGCCGACACGCTGGGCGCGATCCTGCCCGAAACGGCGCACATCCCGCTGGCCGACATGCGCCTGGTGGAGCGGCGCGACTATGTGATCAACTGCAACTGGAAAGTCTACGTCGATAATTACCTGGAAGGCTACCACGTCCCCATCGCCCACCCCGGCCTGTACCGCGAGATCGACTACGCCAACTACCGGGTGGAGACCCACCGCCTCTACTCCAAGCAGGTGGCCCCGCTGCGGCCCAGTGCCGGGGACGGCGCGGGGCGGCGCTACGCCGAACTCGGCGCGGATGAAGAGGTGCTTTATTACTGGATCTTCCCCAACTTCATGGTCAACATCTACCCCGACAACATGTCGAGCAACCTGATCCTCCCGCTGGGGCCGGACCAGACCCTGACCGTGTTCGAGTGGTTCTTCCACGAGCAGGGCGGCGGCCCGGCCTGGGAAGGGGTGCAGCAGGCGGTGGCCTTCAGCGACGAGATCCAGCAGGAGGATATTGTGATTTGCGAGGCGGTGCAGCGCGGGCTACATTCGCGGGTCTACGACCAGGGCCGCTTCTCGGTGCAGCGCGAGAATGGGGTGCATCATTTTCACGGCCTGGTCTATGAGTACCTGCACGACGACACGCCCACCGCCGACCTCGCCTGATCGCCCGGCGCTAACCCACTTCGCTCAGCCGCACCGGTCGCCCTTCGCGGTGCGATTGGAGCGCGGCCATCGCCAGCAAGACCGGGGTGCGACCATCGTTCCCGGTGACGGGCACAGGCGTATCCTGCTGCACCGCCGCCACGAACGCCTGTATCTCGGCCAGGAAGCTGTCGGTGTAGCGCTCCATAAAAAAGTTGAGCGGCAGATCGCGGTGGATGCTCGTCCCGTCGCTGATCGTCGCCGTGTTGGGGTAGTTGTTGGCCGTGCTGATCGCCCCGCCGCTGCCCAACGCTTCCACCCGCTGGTCGTAGCCGTAGGCTGCCTGGCGGCTGTTGTCGATCGTGCCGATCACCCCGTTGGCAAAGCGCAGGGTGATCACCGCCGTGTCCACGTCGCCCGCCGCACCGATGGCGGGATCGACCGTCACCGCCGCCATAGTGTAGACCTCTTCGACCTCGCTCCCGGTGAGAAAGCGGACCATGTCGAAGTCATGGATCGTCATATCCATGAACATGCCGCCGGAGACGCGGATGTACTCGATGGGCGGCGGCGTGGGGTCGCGGCTGATAATATGCAGCAGGCGCAACGCCCCGATCTCCCCCCCGGTGATCGCCTGGCGCACCCGGCGATAGTTGGCGTCGAAGCGGCGGTTAAACCCGATCTGGAGCTTGACCCCGGCGCGATCCACCGCCGCCAACGCCCGGTCAATCGCCGCCAGATCCAGGGCAATTGGCTTCTCACAGAAGATGTGCTTGCCCGCCGCCGCCGCCTCGGCGATGATCCGGGCGTGGGTGTCGGTGGACGAGCAAATCACCACCGCCCCAATCGCCGGGTCGGCCAGGACCGCCTCGTAATCGCCCGTCGCCTGGGGAATGCCGTACTGCGTCGCGCACGCCTGGGCGGCAGCTTCGTTCACGTCGGCTACCACCTGGAGCCGGGCCGCCGGAAGGCGCGTCAGGTTCGCCACGTGGACGCGCCCGATCCGCCCCGCCCCGATCAAGCCGATGTTTAACTGGTCAACTGACATCTGGGCATCCTTTGTTGAGTGCTGAGTGCTGAGTGCTGAGTGCTGAGTGCTGAGTGCTGAGTGCTGAGTGCTGAGTGCTGAGTGCTGAGTGCTGAGTGCTGAGTGCCTACGCAATACGAGTCACGTATCATGCATCACGCATCACAGCCCCAGCGTCCGCAGATACGCCCGGTTGCGCGCCGCGCTTTCGCGGGGGGTGCCCAGGCCGGGCAACACGTCTTGCTCCACCACGATCCACCCGCCGTAAGCTTGACTGCGGAGCCAGTCAGCCACGGCGGCGAACGGCACGGCGCCCTGGCCGAGTTCGCAGAAGACGCCGTGGCGCACCGCTGCGAAATAGTCCCAATCCTCCATACGGGCCATGCTGGCGACATCGGGGTGGCAGTCCTTGAAGTGCATGTGGCGGATGCGCGACCCGAAGCGCGCCAGCCCGGCCAGCACCGCCGCGCCGTCGTTCGCGCCGGTGCCGTACAGGTAATGGCCGGTGTCGAAGGTCAGGCCGAGCAGGGCGGGATCGGTCAGGTCGAGCAGGCGGGCGATCTCGTCGGGCGTTTCTACATACCCGCCGCAGTGGTGATGGAAGGCCACCGCCAGGCCCGTTGCGTCGCGGACGACGCGGGCGATCCGTTCGGCCCCAGAGGCAAAAATCTGCCACTCGTCGGTGCTGAGGCCCATCTCCGGCGTGACCCGCCCGGCGTAGTACGTCCGCATCGGGTCGGTGCCGTTCGCATCGGCCAGCACGAGGACGGGGGCACGGTCCGGCGACGCCGCCACCGCCTGCAACTGGCGGGCGATCTTCAGCGCGGCGGCCTCTCCTTCAGCGTGGGCCTCTGCGTATTTCAGCGCCACCGGCACGAACGCCCCAACCATGCCCAGATGGCGCGCCTCCAGTTCGGCCCCCAGCGCGGCGGGGTCGGTCGGCATGTAGCCCCAGTCGCCCAGTTCGGTGCCGGTGTAGCCGGTGGCGGCCAACTCATCGAGCATCTGGCTGTAGCCGATCTGCTCGCCCTGCATCCCCTCGAATTCGAGCGCCCCCCAGGAACAGGGCGCGTTGGCGATCTGGATGGTGTTCACACGGTTCCTCGTTGATAAAATGTGGTTAGAACTGGCGCGACCACTCTTTCGGCCAGCGTTCGACTACGATTTTCTTCTCGGTGTAGAAATCAATCGCGTCGCGGCCCTGGGCGTGGAGGTCGCCGAAGAAGCTCTCTTTCCAGCCGGAGAAGGGAAAGAAGGCCATCGGTGCGGCCACTCCGACATTGATGCCGATGTTGCCCGCCCGCGCCTCGTAGCGGAACTGCCGCGCCGCCGCCCCGCTGCCGGTGAACAGGCAGGCCATGTTGCCATAGCTGCCCGCGTTGACCAGTCGGATCGCCTCGTCAATCGTGGGGACGTGGGTCAGGGTCAGCACCGGGCCGAAAATCTCGGTGCGGGCCAGTTCGCCGGTAGGGTCCACCCCTTCCAGGATGGTCGGGCGGACGAAGTGACCCTGTTCGTAACCCGCCACCTGTGCGCCACGCCCGTCTACGCGCACCCGTGCCCCCTCGCGTTCGCCCTGGGCGATCAGGTGCTCGATGCGCGCTTTGCTCTCGGCGCTGATCACCGGCCCCATCTCCACGTTGGGGTCGAGGCCGTAGCCGACCCGGCGGGTGCTGGCCGCCTCGATGATCCGGGGGGCAAAGAGCGCCTGCGCCTCGCCCACGGTGATCGCCACCGACGAAGCCAGGCAGCGTTGCCCCGCGCAACCGAACGACGAGTCGGCGATGATCCGCGTTGCCATCTCCATATCGGCGTCGGGCAAGATGATCACCGGGTTCTTGGCCCCGCCCTGGCACTGGGCGCGCTTGCCGTTCGCCGCCGCCCGGCTGTAGACATACTTTGCCACCGGCGACGAGCCGACGAAGGAAATCGCCCGCACCGCTGGATGGTCCAGCAGCGCGTCCACCGTCTCTTTGCCGCCATTGACCAGGCTGATCACCCCCGGCGGCAGGCCCAACTGGTCGATCAGGTCGAAGACCCGGCTCATCGTCATCGGCACTTTTTCCGAGGGTTTGAGGATGAAGCAGTTGCCGCAGGCGATGGCGTAGGGCAGGAACCAGAGCGGGATCATGCCGGGGAAGTTGAACGGCGTGATCGCCGCCACCACCCCCACCGGCTGGCGCAGCATGTGCTCGTCAATGCCCCGCGCGATGTCCTCCACGTTCGTACCCTGCATCAGCGAGGGGATACCGGTCGCGACCTCCACGTTTTCTATGCCGCGCCGCAATTCGCCTTGCGCCTCGCCCAGCGTCTTGCCGCATTCCTCGGTGGTCAGCCGGGCGATCTCGTCAAAATGCGCTTCCAGTAGCGCCTTGAACTTGAATAGGTACTGGATGCGCTCGGTCGGGGGGGTGCGCCGCCAGCCGTCGAAGGCTGCCGCTGCCGCCTGGACCATCGTGTCCACCTCGGCGCGCGGCGTCAGCGGCACCCGCACAATCGTCTCCGTTGTCGCCGGGTTGCGCACGTCGAGAAACTCCCCCGCCGCCGACCGCTGCCACTGCCCGTTGCTGTAGTTTAAGAGCTGTCCGTCTTGAATCATCCTCATCCCTTTCTAAAGTGCCGACGCCTGAGTGCTGAGCACACGTTGTACACGGCCCCACACGGCCCAAAGCAGCGAATGACTCATCACCTTCGCCCGCATTCTACAGGAACGTGCGCTCTTTGGCCCGCATGGTCTCCCATTCGGCGCGGGCGGCGGCCACGGTCGGCTGGTCGCTCACCTCGGCCACCGGCACATCCCACCAGCTTTCGTAGCCAGGGACGCCCTCGTAGCGGTCGTTCTGGATGTAGATCACGGTGGTCCGGTCGGTCGCCTGCGCGGCCTCCAGCGCGGCGGTAAAGTCGTCATAGGTGGTGCAGGCGATGACGTGCGCGCCCAGGCTCCGGGCGTTGGCAGCCAGATCCACCGGCAAGGTTTGCACATGGTCGCCCGCGCTGTCGCCGGGCAGCACACCATCCTGGGGGTAAACATAGCGGGTGCCGAATCCATCCTGCCCCAGCGAGCGGCTGAGCGCGCCGATGCTCTTGAAACCGCTGTTGTCGAGCAGGATGATGATCAGCTTGACCCCTTCCTGTACCGAGGTGACGATCTCGCTGTTCAGCATCAGGTACGAACCGTCGCCGACCATGACATACACATCCCGGTCGGGCGCGGCCATCTTGATCCCCAGCCCCCCGGCGATCTCGTAGCCCATGCAGCTATTGCCGTATTCCAGGTGGTAGTTCTTGGGATGCCGCGCCCGCCACAGCTTGTGCAGATCGCCCGGCAGGCTCCCGGCGGCGCAGACCATGATCGCGTCGGGGCTGCTCCCCTCGTTGACCGCCCCGATCAATTCGCCCTGGCTGGGCAGCGGGGTGTGGCGGATGGCATAGATGCGGTCCACTTCGCGCTCCCAGGCGGCGTGCAGCCCCTCGGCGTGCGCCCGGTAAGCGGGATCGACGGAGGTGCCCGCCAGCGCGGCGGCCAGTTCGTCCAGCGTGGCCCGTGCATCGCCGGTCAAGGCCAGGGCGTGGTGCTTGGCCGCGTCGAACTCGGCCACGTTGATGTTGACGAAACGCACATCGGGGTCTTGAAAGGCCGTCTTGGACGCGGTGGTGAAATCGCCGTAGCGGGTGCCGATGCCGATCACCAGGTCGGCATCCCGCGCGATCCGGTTGGCAGCCAGAGTGCCGGTCGCGCCGACCGCGCCCAGATTCAGCGGGTGGTCATAGCGCAGGCTGCCCTTGCCCGCCATCGTCTCCCCGACGGGGATGCCCGTCGCGTCCACAAAGCGGCGCAAGGCTTCGGTGGCCCCGGCATAGATCACCCCGCCCCCGGCAATAATCAGCGGGCGGCGGCTCGCCTTGATCCAGGCGGCGGCCTCTTGTAGCGCCGCCACATCAGGCCGGGGCCGGGGGATGTGCCAGACGCGGCGGCGGAAGAACGCGGCGGGGTAGGCATAGGCTTCGGACTGCACATCCTGGGGCAGGGCCAGCGTCACCGCGCCGGTGTCGGCGGGGCTAGTCAGCACGCGCAACGCTTCGGGCAGCGCGGTCAGCAGTTGCTCCGGGCGGTTGATCCGGTCCCAGTAGCGGCTGACCGGCTTGAAGCAGTCGTTGGCCGAAATATCCTGGCTGTGTTCCCACTCGATCTGCTGGAGCACCGGGGCCACGTTGCGCCGGGCGAACAGGTCGCCGGGCAAGAGCAGCACCGGCAGGCGGTTGACCGTGGCCGTCGCCGCGCCGGTGATCATGTTCGTCGCCCCCGGCCCGATCGAGGTGGTGCAGGCCAGGATCTGGAGCCGGTTTTTGGTCTTGGCGTAGGCGATGGCGGTGTGGACCATCGCCTGCTCGTTGCGCGCCTGGTAGTAGCGGAATTCGGGCATCTGCCCCAGGGCCTGGCCGATCCCGGCCACGTTGCCGTGCCCGAAGATGCCGAAGCAGCCAGCAAAAAACGGCCCTTCCTGCCCGTCCCGCTCCACATATTGGTTCTTCAGGAAGGCGATCAACGCCTGCGCCATCGTCAACCGCCGGGTCGTTGTGTCCATGTCCGTCTGCGCTCCCCTCGTTTACCAGCCCCCATGATCCTCGATAAAGCGGGTCACCTCGGCATAGGTGGGCATGAAGTTGGCGCAGCCGGGCTGCGTGACCAGGATCGCCCCGCAGGCATTGCCCAGCCGGGTGGCCCGCGCCCAATCCCAACCCCGGACGTAGCCGTAGAGAAAGCCCGCCGCGAACGCATCGCCCGCGCCCAGGATGTTGACCACTTCGACCGGGAAGCCGAGCACATCCTGCCGGGTCGGCGGCTGCCCGTCGGCCCCGGCGAGGTGGACCCGCGCCCCTGCCGCGCCGCGCTTCTGCAACAGCGCCCGTGGCCCCAGCGCCAGCAGCCCGGCGATGGCCGTGTCCACATCGCCACCCACCCGCGCATCGGAAACCTGCGAATGGGTCAGGTGGATCTGCGCCGGGTCGGTCAGCATGGCCGCGTTGATCTCGTCCTCCGTGCCGATGACGATCTGGACCAGCCGCAAGACAGCGCGCAGGGTAACCCCGAAGGTACGGGCATCGGGCCACTGGTCGGGCCGGAAGTCGATATCCAGCACGACGGGCACGCCCGCCGCCCGCGCCTGTTCGGCGGCGAAGAAGGTGGCGCTGCGGCTCGGCTCTTTGCTCAGCCCGGTCCCGGTGATCAGCAGCGCGCGGCTCCGGGCGATGGGCGCGGCCAGCACATCGTCAATGGTCAGTTCGATATCGGCGCAGTTGTCGCGGTAAAACGTGAGCGGGAAGCGGTCGGGCGGCTGGATGCCTAGGACGACGGCGCTGGAGCGGTGCCCCGGCTTGCGCGGGATGTAGTCGGTCGCCACGCCTTCGCGGTCGAGGAAGTGGAGGATGAAGTTGCCGACCTGATCGTCGCCCACGGCGGTGAGCAACGCCGCCCGCAGGCCGAGCCGCTGCACCCCCACGCTGATATTGGTCGGGCAGCCGCCCACGTAGGCGGCAAAGCCGGTGATCGCCTCGAACGGCGCGCCCACATCCTGCGAATAGAGGTCTATCGAGGAGCGCCCCATCGCGATCACATCGTAGGTTCTGGCCGGATCATCCGCCATGCTACCCTCATCTTTGAGCGTTTCTGGTCATCGAGCGACACGGCACAGCAGGCGCGCCCCACTGCCGTGCTTTATTTGGAGCGATTCACTGCATAAACCGGCACGCGGGGGTCGCGCCCCTGGTACGTGTCCTTGACCCAGGCATAAGCGGGGTCTTCGCTGTTCGCCAGCGATTGGGCGCTGCCGGCCAGCACGTT
This sequence comes from Chloroflexia bacterium, assembly GCA_038252265.1. GTDB lineage: Bacteria > Chloroflexota > Chloroflexia > QHBQ01 > JAICKM01 > JBBSAN01. The sequence goes on along the minus strand of JBBSAN010000116.1, from coordinate 4,464 downwards.
CAGGTAATAGGTGGTGTAGCCAGGCGGGCTGGCGACAGGGTGATAGCCTTCGGGCACCAGCACCGCATCGTTGGTCCGCACCAGCAATGCCGCGTCGATGGGGAACCCTGCCGCATGGAGGGGTGACTCGGGGGCGGTGTAGATGCGCTGGAAGGCGTAGCCCTCCGGGCGGTCCAGCTTGTAATAGTAGACTTCTTCCAGGTCGGCTTCGCGGAGTGTGCCGTCCGGCCCGCACTTGTGTATATCGTGCTTATGCGGCGGGTAGCTCGACCAGTTGCCCCCCGGTGTGTAGACCTCGACCATAACCAGCCGTTGGCAGGGGAAGCCGGGCGGGATGATGCTGTTGATCTGCCGGGTGGCGTGGTCGCCGCCGCGAATCTCGGTCGTCACCTCGTCGGGTGTGACCAGCCGGGGGGCGTGGTCCTCCTCGGCGGGCACCCAGGCCACGGCGAATTCGCTGTCCGTTTCGCCTGTCACCTGGAGCGTCGTCTGGCGGGGCAGGTAGAGCGCATGGGGCAGGCCGCTGAATACGTCCTTGCGCCCCCCGACTCCCGCCCAGGTGCCCCGGCTGGACTGGACCGCGACGCTGCCGCTCAACGGAACCAACCCCAACTCGTGTTCGCCCGTCGTGAACTCCCAGGTCTGGCCCGCCGCCACCCGGCGCACCTGGAACGAAATGTAGGCCCAGCCCGCCCGCTCCGGCGTGACCCCCACGATCACGTCCGGGTCGGCGGCGTTGCCGGGGTGCATCACCAGATTGTCGGCGGTGTATTGTTGCATGGCTGAGTCCCTTCTAACGTGATGCGTGATGCGTGATGCGTGACTTGTACTGTGCCACTGCAGCCAGCGCCGCATGGGTATCGGCCAGCGAGATCGCCAGCGGCTTTTCCGAGAAGATCGCTTTGCCCGCCTGGGCAGCGGTGATGACCCGCTCGTGGTGGGTGCTGGTCGGCGTGGCGATCACCACCGCATCCAGATCGGGCAGCGCGAGCAGATCCACCGGGTCGGCAAAGACGTGCGGCACCGGGAACGCCGTGACCACCACGGCCCGCGCCTGTGCGTCCGGCTCGGCCACCGCGTAGAGTTGCACCCCGGCCACCTGGGTGGTGATCGTGCGGGCATAGAGCCGCCCCATGCGGCCCAGCCCGATCACGCCGATATTGAGTCGCTCCGGCATAATCGCTGGCTCCTCTCGCTACCGGGGCACCCATGCAGTGGTGCTGGCGCGTTCGATCAATTGGGGCGGCAATACATGATTTTGCACGGCACGCCCGGCGAGCAAATCGAGCAACAGTTGGGTCGCCAGGTTCCCCAGGCGCACCCGTGGCTGCTGGATCGTGGTCAGCGGGGGGGTCATGTAGCGGGCCAGTTCGATATCATCGAACCCGACGATGCTCAGATCCCCCGGCACGTCTAGCCCCCGATCCTTGCAGGCTAGCAGCGCCCCGACGGCCACCATATCGTTGAAGCAGAATATCGCCGTGACCCCGGCAGCAAGCAGTTGGGGCAAGAGCGCCCGCCCAATCGCCACATCGGTCACGTCCTCCGCAGCTCCCCCTACCCCTGCGCCACCTGGCAGTGCGATCCAGGCATCGGGCGGGGAGAGGTCTGCCGCGTCCAGGGTGCGACGGTAGCCTTCGAGCCGTTGCCGGTTCGAGCGCGGGCGGGTGTCTACGCCAAGATAGCCGATGGCGCGATGCCCCAGGCGCAGGAGGTGTTCGGTCGCCAGCCGGGCACCGAGCTGATCGTCTACCATGACCCAATGCAGCATTTGGGTACTCGAATTGGCCTCGTTGTTCACCAGGACGGTCGGCACTTTGATCCGGCTCAAGCGTTCCTCATAGTTGCTGCTGATCCGCAACGAGGCCACCAGGATCCCGTCTACCCGGCGGCGATGGAAGGTTTCGATCACGGCCATCTCCTGGTCGGGATCGTTGTACGAGGCGCTGAGAAAGACGCTGAAGTGCGCGGGGCGGGCCACTTCCTCCACCCCTTTGACCACATCGGTGAAGAACGGGTCGGCAATCGACGTGACCACCAGGCCCAGCGTGTGCGAACGGCGGGTTTGCAGGCTTTGGGCGAGCGCGTTGGGGGTGTAGCCCATCTCGGTCGCCAGGGTGTGGACACGCGCCCGCATGTCCGGGCTGATCAACGGGCTGTCGCGCAAGGCCCGCGAGACGGTCGAATGGGACACGCCCGCCGCCCTGGCAATATCGGCGATGGAGACCGGGCGGCGCAGCAACAGGCGAATCCTCCAGAGCGAGGGGGCAACGCAGGCAGGGACGGGCGAAGATTAGAGTTTATGCACACGTGTGCATAAAGGAGATTATACAGAAGCGCGCAGGCTTTGTCAACAGGTTTTGGCACATTTATCAGCCACGAGATCATCGTCCGGCGATGCAGGCAACTGACGGTGGAGAGCCAGGAGGGGCAGGGCCCGATCCGGGCCTTCTGGCTCCTCCGCCATCCGCCGGACGCCCCCGCCGGGCAGAACGCGCCGGAAGGGTCAGGCACTCGACGGACAGCACATCCAGCAGAGACAGGTAAACACGACCACCCGGCCACCCGGCCCTATTGGCTTTTTGGGAACTTTTGTTCTATAATAAAGATGCGTCCAGACGAGGCATCAGTACCGGGAACGGGGAGGGATCATGCGTATCACGGCTTTAGCCAGTGGAAGTTCCGGCAACGCCTATCTGGTGGCGGCGGGGACGACCCGCGTGCTGCTTGATGCCGGGCTGCCCGCGCCCGTATTAGAGCGCTACTTGCGCGGGCGCGGGGTGCCAGCGGCCCGGCTCGACGCGATCTTCCTCAGCCACGAACATAGCGACCACCTGTGCGGGGTGGGGGCGCTGGCCCGCCGCTATCGCCTGCCCGTCTTCGCCACGCCGGGCACCTTTCACGCCGGAGCGACCCCGCTCGGTACCCTCCCCAACCGGATCGAATTGGCCGTGGACCAGCCGGTCGCCGTGGGATCGCTGCTGATCAGCCCTTTTCCGGTGGCGCATGATGCCGCCGAACCGGTCGGCTTTTGCGTGGCGGGCGACGACCGCCGCATCGGGCTCTGCACCGACCTGGGCCACGTCACGCCAGAGGTGCAAGCCGCCCTGGCAGGAGTGGACCTGCTCATCATCGAAGCGAACCACGACCGCGAACGGCTGCGCAACGGCCCCTATCATTGGGCCTTGAAGCGCCGGGTGGGCGGACCGACCGGGCACCTGTCCAACGCCGAAGCCGCCGCGCTGGTGCAGGAGATAGCCGGGGCACGGCCTCCGCACGCAATCTGGCTGGCCCACCTTTCAACGACCAACAACACCCCCGACCTCGCCCGTACCGAAGTGCAGACCGCCCTGGCCCAGATCGGGCGCGCCACCATCCCGGTGGAGGTAGTGGGGCGCGACCGGCCCAGCCTGGTCTGGGACAGCACCACCATGCCGGCTGTCCCGCCGCCCGCCGCCTTTGTGCCGCCCATTGTAGCGCCCAACCCGGCTCCTGTAGTGCCTGCCCAGCAACTGGCGCTCCCCTGGTAAGACGGCACCGCCGCCCGATCCACATCTCGCCGCAAGCATAACAAAACGGTTCCCCCGCCCTGTTCAGGCGAAGGAACCGCGCTGTTATGCCAGTGGCTTACGGGGTGGCGAGGTCGTACAGCGTCCCGTTACCCATGCCGCCCATGCCGCCCGGCCCCCGGTTCGTGGTGCTGGTGGTAGTCGTGCCGCCGTAGAGGCTGGAGTCCACCACCGTGCCGTTCGCCTGGACCCAACTGGTCAGGTCCGAAGTGGTGCCGCCGGGGCCACCGCCGCCGATCATCACATAGCGCACCTGGTTGGTCGCGACCAGTTCTTGCAGCTTCTCGACCGTCATGGCCGGGTCGCTCCCGCTGAAGCCGCCCATCGCCAGCACCGGCTCGCCGGTTGCCAGGGCGATGGACGAGGCTTGATTGGCGCTCGACACCGCGACCAGATAGAAGGTGTCGCCCTGGTTGGCCGTCAGGTAGGTGATCAGGCCGCTATTCGCCGTCTCGCCCATCTGCCCCTGGCCGCCGCTGCCCGGTCCGCTGCCCTGCCCGGTCAACTGGCCGGGGCCGACCGTCGGGATAGTGCTGTTACCCACCACCAGGACCGCTGTGCTGGCCCAGGCCGAGGGAGCCAGCGCCAGCGCCAGCAGGCCCACCCCCAGCAGCACCGGAGCCACCCGCCGCCAGAGTTGTCCCTTCAGCAGCCGTGTCGCCACCAGGGCCACCGCCGTGATCACGCTCCCGCCGAGCAGGAGCGGGGTCAGCCAGGCGCTCCAGGCCGGGAAGTCGGCCAGCACCTTGACCTGCCAGGCCGCCGTGATGAGCAGCGCCACCGGTAACAGCCAGGCCCGCCAGCCGCCCTGCCGGTACGCCGCCCAGAGCGCCGCTACCCCGGCCCCCACCAGCGCCGCCGCTGCGGGTGCCAGCATAATCATATAGTAGTTGTG
>JBBSAN010000115.1:0-12583 GCA_038252265.1 Chloroflexia bacterium | reverse complement strand
TCAGCGATTATCCGCGACCCACTCCGCCCGACATCATCACCCCCACCCTGCCGATCAGCCCGGCGCTGCTGAGCGCGAACGGGGTGGGCTTCATCACCGTCTACAAGCAGGAGTATGTCGATCCGCGTGCTATTTCGGCGGTGAAACCGGCCCGGTTGGCGGCGCTTCAGGCGCTGGCGCGTGGACTAGGCACCGTGATCGCGGATGACGCGGCGGCGACCACCTACCGGGTCTTGCCCAACGATGGGCAGGTGCCCGCCGCGTGGCAGCTTGGCCCCGACTGGCACACCGCCGAGCAGAGCGGCGGGGCCCCGTTCCGCTGGCTGGACGGGGCGCAGGGCGATTTCTGCATCTTCAGCCCCACCGCCCGCACAGCACCCCTCGCCTTGCAGGTGACGAGCTTCGCCAAACCCCGCCACCTTCAGGTCTGGGTGAATGATCAGGAGGTGCTCAACACCGAGGTGCCCGCCGACGGCGCGCTCCACCCGTTCACCACCCCGGCCATCGCCTGGCCCGCCGGGCCACAGCGGGTGCGGCTGGTCATCCCCGAAGGCAGCGACAGCCCGCTACGCCTGAACCAGGGCAGCGACAAGCGCGAGTTGAGCATCGGTTTCGGCCCGATCCGGCTGGAGGGCAGGCCATGAGCCAGGGGGAACTGCCGCCTGCACAACGTTGGCGCAGCCTGGGGCAAGAGGTCGCAGCATTCGGCTTCTATGCCCTGCTGAGCGTCGTCGCCACCTGGCCCACCCTGCTCCGCTTCACCACCGAGGGGCTGGGCGAGTTCTACCTGGACCGGGTGCAGAACGTCTGGAACCTGTGGTGGGTCAAGGTGGCCCTGCTCGACCGGCACACCAACCCGTTCCAGACCGACCTGCTGCTCTACCCGCAGGGCGCGGACCTCTATTTCCACACACTCAACCTGCCTAGCACCCTGCTCAGCCTGCCGGTGCAACTGCTCGCCGGGCCAACTGCTGCCTATAATTTCAGCATGATGTTGGCCCTCGCCCTGTCGGGCTATGCAGGCTACCGGCTGGTCTATTACCTGACCGGGAGCGCGGCGGCGGGGCTGGTCGGCGGGATCATCATCGGCTTCTGCCCGCTCAGCCTGTTCGAGTTGCGCGCCCAGTTGCAGATCGTCTCACTCCAGTGGATGATCCTCTGCATCGAGTTCTACCTGCGCGCCTGGGCCAAAGGCCGGGCCCGCGACGGCATCCTGGCGGGGGGGTTCTTCACCCTGGCGCTGCTCACGGTTGGCTATTTCGAAGTGTTCCTGATCATCTTCTTCGCCCTACACATGCTGTGGGCCTTGCTCACCGCGCCGGTGCGACCGGGGGCGCGCGTGGGGGCGGTGGCGCAACGGGCCTGGGACGTGGCCCGCTGGGCCGGGCCGGTGGTGCTGGTGACGGCGGGGCCATACCTGCTGGGTGCGGTCTTGAGCCTGCGTAAAGGGCTGGTGATCATCCCCGACGCCAGCGACGTGCCGCAAAGCATCGCCGAATCGTCCGACCTGCTCAGCTTCATCGTGCCCAACCGCGACCATTGGCTGCTCGGCGGCGCGCTCCCCTGGTGGCAGAGCCTTGACCCCGCCATCCACGACCGGACCTATCTGGGCTTGATCGTGGTGGTGCTGGCGGCGCTGGGGGCGTGGACCCGGCGCAAGGAGCGGCTGACCGGGTTGTGGGTCATGCTGGTAATCCTGGGGGTGGTGCTGGCGCTGGGGCCGGTTCTTCAGTTCAACCACCAGGCGCTCGGCCCGGCCCCGTTGAGCCTGCTGGCCGATATCCCCCCGTTCAGCTTCGTGCGCGGGCCGGAACGCTTCGCTACCCTGGCCTATCTGGGGCTGGCCGTGCTGGCCGGGTTCGGGATTTTGGATTTGGGATTTTGGATTTTGGCGAGACGGTCGGGTACAGAACAGACGGCTGATGCGGCGACAGTAGCTATCGTTCCAAAATCCCAAATCCCAAATCCAAAATGGCTAACGGTCGGGGTGGTAGCCCTCTTGCTGCTCGATCTGCCCCTGCACAATCGCGTCACCGAGGCGATGCCGATTCCCCCGGCGCTGGCGGCGTTGGGACGCGACCCGGCACCGGGGGCGCTGCTGGAGTTCCCGTTCACCCAGCACGGCTGGATTGACGCGCCACGGATGCTCTACCAGATCGGGCATGGCCGCCCGATCACCAGCGGCTATCTCTCGCGCCATGTGGTCGAGCCGTACACGCAAGCCTGTTCGCCGCTCCAGGCGTTCGCCCGCTACCCGCGCCTGCCGGAAACCGACATCATCACGCCCACCGCAGCAACGCAACTGCCTGCGCTCTTGCAGGCGACCGGGATCGGGTTCATCGCCATCTATAAGATCGGGTTTGTGCAGGCCGACCACATGACGCCGCTGCCGCCGAAGCAGTTCAACAGCTACGCCGCGCTGGCGAGTGGGCTGGCCGACCCGGCCTACGAGGACAACACGGCGAAGATCTACCGGGTGCGACCCGGCGCTGCCCCGCTCCAGACCTTCCTGCAACTCGGCCCCGACTGGTACGATGTGGAGCAGAGCGCCGGGCAGCCCTTCCGCTGGATCGACGGCGCGCAGGCCGATCTGTGCGTCTACAGCGCCGCACCCTCGGTGGCTCCGCTGGCGCTAGAGGTGACGAGCTTCGCCGCGCCGCGCCACCTCCAGGTCTGGGTGGGCGACCGGCTGCTGCTGGATCAGGAAGTGCCCGCGGACGGCGCGTTGCACCCGGTGCAGACCCCGCGCCTCACCTGGCCCGCCGGGCCGCAACGGGTGCGGCTGGTCGTCCCCGAAGGCAGCGCCAGCCCGGCAGACAGCGGCCAGGGCGGCGATACGCGCCAGCTCAGCCTGGGCGTGAGCGCGATCCGGCTGGCGGAGGGCACGCCATGAGCAGGCCAACGACCCCGCGCCGGGCGGAGGCGCTACGCTGGCTGGCGGCGCTGCTGGCGGTGGCGCTGCCGCTCGTGCTGGGGCAGCAGACGCCCGCCGGGGTGGGGCAAAGCATGGGCAGCAAAGAACTGCCCAACATGACCGGCCTCCAGAACCCGGAGCAGGGCGAGGATGGCCCGTTCCGCTGGGGCAACGACCGGGTCACGATGGACCTGCAACCGCTCGGCTACCCGCTGACGGTGCGCCTCCATGTCCAGGGGGTGCGCCCGGAAGACCAGGCAGCGGCCCAACTCGGCCTGCGCGCGGGGGGCCAGGATCTGGGCGTGCGCGACCTGCCGCGCAGCCCCAGCGATGTCGAGGTGCGCCTGCCCGCCGCCGCGCTGTTCAGCATCAACCCGCGCCTGGAACTGACCAGCACGCTCTTCCAGCCGCCCGGCGACCGGCGTCAACTCGGCGTGGTCTTCTACCGGATCGAGACGCGCAACGACCCCGGCCCGTCCTTGCCTGCGCCCTGGCCCGCTACCGCCCTGCTGCTCAGCGGCCTGCTGGTCTACATCGCCATGCGCGGGGCGACGGGGCAGGTGCGCCCGGCCCTGCTGTCGGTGATCGCCTGGGGGCTGGCGCTGGGGGGGTTGAACGCGGTCGTCCGGCCCTGGCTGGTGTTCTACGCCTGGTATTTTGTCGTGCCGCCGCTGGTGGTCTGGCTGGTGACGCCGTGGGTGCGGGGGCTGATCGCCCGCCGTCGTCACCCGGTCCCACCCCCGCCGCCGGTCGCCCAGCCTGATCTAACCGCCCGCCCTACCCTGCTGGCCGGGGCTGTGGTGGGGGCGGCGCTCCTGGTGTTGGCCTGGCACCTGCTGGCCCCGCTGGTTCCCGGCGGTTCCGGCTTCACCGACAACACCACCTGGGGCGTGGCCTTCTACGGCGCGCTGCCCTGGCCGTTGCAGGCGCTGGGGGTGGTCATTGTGCTGGCGGCGCTGGCGGCGGCGTGGGTGGGCGTGGGGGTTGGTAACGGAGCAGCGAGCAGCGAGCAGCGAGCAGCGAGTACGCAGGGATCAGGGATCAGGGATCAGGGGTCAGAAGCGAGCAGCAAAGGTGAGGAAATCCGTAACCCGCAGCAGGTTTCACGTTTCACGTTTCACGTTTCACGTTTCACCCAGTCCACAATCCGCAATCCGCAATCCGCAATCTCGTGGGCTATCGTCGGCGGGGCGCTGCTGGTGTTCAGCCTGTTCCCGGTGCAATATTCGGAGGGGGATAGCAGCGAGTTTGACCAGAAGATCCCGAAGGGGGCGATCTGGCGCGAGCGAGAACTGCTCGACTTTTATCTGAAAGCACGGCTCTGGCGGGTGCTGGAACAATGGCTGCCGCGCCCGTCGCAGTTGTACGCGCTGGTGGCGACGCTGGCGGGCGGGGTCTACGTGGCCGGGGCGCTCTTGCTGGGGCGGGCGCTGGGGCGCACCCGGCGCGAGGGGTGGGTGGTAGCGGCGGCGCTGGTTGCGGTCGGCAACATCCTCCTCTATTTCGGCTACGTCGAAAGCTACGCACTGGTGCAGGTTGCCAGCCTGTTCGTGCTGTGGACCTGCTGGCAGTACGCGCAAGGACGGCTCTCGTTCGGCACGGTGGGGGCGCTGGCGACTCTGGCCCCGCTGTTCCACGGCTCGGCGCTGTGGTGGGGACCGGCGGTGGTGGCAGCCTGGCTCTTGCGCGCCGCCCGGCGGCCCCGCGCGGGCCGCTGGGCCACCGCCCTGCGCGAAGGGGCCGAAGGCGTGGCCGTGGGCGCGGCGATGATCCTGATCCTGTTCAGCGTGATGGTCATCGACGGCTACGACCTGGAACGCTTCCACACCGGCCTGGCCGAAATGGGCGGCGCGGATGGGCGGACGATGATGGCGCTGTTCACCACCATCTCGCCCTATGAGCATTATCCGTACTTCTCCTGGGCGCACCTGGGGGCCATCGTGCAGGAGCAATTGCTGACCGCGCCACTAGCGTTGCTGACCATCGGAATCGTGCTGGCGCTAGCCTGGCCGGGAGTGCGGCGGCTGGCCGGGGCCGTGCCGGGGCTGGTCGCCCTGGCCGTGGCGGGGGCGGCGATGTTCTTCTACAGCACGGCCTGGAACCCTGACCTCGGCCCCCGCGATGACTGGGATCTGCTCTCGCTGCCCGCGCTGCCGCTGACCTTGCTGGCCGTCTACCTGCTCTTACATCTGCCACCAGGGCGGGCACGCCGCCTCGCGCTCACGGCCTACCTGAGCGTGTCGGCGGTCCATACTGCCGCCTGGGTGGCGATCCATGTGCTGGGGATTCGGGTTTAGAATTTCACCACGTAGACTCTGTGAACTCTGTGGCCTCTGTGGTGATGTCAGGAGTTGAACGATGGACACAATAGCCGATTTGATCATCCTCGGCGGGCAGATCTGCACGATGGCCGGGCCGCTGACGCCGCGCAAAGGGCCGCAGCAGGCCGAACTGGGCCTGATCGCGCAGGGGGCGGTCGCCGTTAAAGATGGGCTGATCCTGGCGGTGGGGCCGGGCGACCTCGCCACCCACCGGGGACCGCAGACGCAGGTGATTGATGCCCGCGATGCGGTGGTCACGCCGGGGTTGGTGGACGCCCATACTCATCTGGTGTTCGCTGGCGACCGGGCGGCGGAGTACGAGATGCGGCTGGCGGGAGCGGGCTACCTGGCGATCATGGCGGCGGGCGGCGGGATCATGTCCACCGTGCGGGCGACGCGGGCGGCCACCGAGGACGAATTGGCCGCCGGGATGCGCCCGCGCCTGGCCCGGATGCTGGCCCACGGCACGACGACGGTGGAGGTCAAGAGCGGCTACGGCCTCAGCACCGCCGACGAGCTGAAAAGCCTGCGCGCTGTCCGCCGCCTGGCTGCCGCCGCCGACACCGGGCATGGCCCGCGCCTCGCCCCTACGTTCCTGGGGGCACACGCCGTCCCTGCCGAATACGCCGGGCGAGCCGACGCCTATGTGCGCCTGCTGGTCGAGGAAACGCTGCCCGCCGTGGTAGCCGAGGGGCTGGCCGAGTCGTGCGACGTGTTCTGCGACGAGGGGGCGTTCGATGCGGCGCAAGCGCGGACGGTACTGGAAGCGGCGCGGGCACTGGGGCTGCCGGCGCGGCTCCACGCTAACGAGTTCGCCCAGATCGGGGCTGCCGCCCTCGCCGCCGAGTTGCACGCGCTGTCCGCCGACCACCTGCTGGTGCTGGCCCCCGACGAGATCGCGGCGCTGGCGGCGGCGGGGGTGGTGGCGGTGCTGCTGCCGGGCACGGCGCTGGGCCTCGGCCACCTGGCCCCGGCCCGCGATCTGATCGCCGCCGGGGTGCCGGTCGCGCTCGCCACTGATTGCAACCCTGGCACCTGCTACTGCGAGAACCTGGCGCTGATGCTGGCCCTGGCCTGCACGGCGATGAAGATGCAGCCCGCCGAAGCCCTGGTCGCGGCGACGATCAACAGCGCGTGGGCGCTCGGCCCGCAGTGGGCGGCCCGCGTCGGCAGCCTGGAGCCGGGCAAGCTGGCCGATCTCGTCATCTGGGACGCCCCCGACTACCGTCACCTGCCCTACCACTACGGGGTCAACCTGGCCCGGCAGGTGATCGTAGATGGGTATGTATATTGGCCGAATTGACAGCTCACCACAGGGGGTATATAATTGAATCAGATCATCTGATTAGCAGATTATCAGGAGGTAGGAGATGTCAGTTAGCTATAATATACAACTGTCGCAGCGCGGGGTATTGGTGCTGCCTAAAGCCTTGCGCGACAGCTATAATTTACAGCCAGGAGACAACTTCACCCTGCTAGACTTAGGTGAGGGAGTGTTGGTGCTTAAAAGAGGCCGGTCAGAGATCGATCTAATCGCTGACCGAATCAAACAAATGATGCTAGAAGAGGGCGAAACCCTGGAGTCTATGCTGCTGACGCTACGCGAAGAACGCGAACGTTATGTTGTCGAGGACTAGAGTTTTCCTTGATGCCAGTGCCTTAGTATCCGCCATCTGGTCCGAGACAGGCGGCGCACGGCATATTATGAAGCTGGGAGAGGATGCGGCGGTTATTATCCTGGTCAGCCATGCGGTGCTGCGAGAAACAGACACCGCGTTCCGCCGTAAAAAGCCCGCAGCGCTCCCCTTAATGAGCCTGCTACTCGAACGCTGCAACGCCGAAACGGTCCCCGAGCCTGACCCAGACATCATTCAACAAAGCCAGCACCTCACCGGCTATGCCCCCGATGCCCTCGTCCTGGCAGCAGCCTGGAGCGCGGGCATCGAGTACTTCGTCACGCTGGACCGAGAACACTTTCTCGATAATCCCCTATTACGCAGTACCGTACCGTTCATCGTGGGTACGCCGGGTGACTTCATTGCCTGGTATCGAACACGCATCAGCGAAGATGTGTAGATAAGGCAACACGAATGATTATCTAGCTCCGCCGCTCGTCCCCGGTGACGAGGCGCAACACCACGATCAGGACCACCGCGCCGAGCGCCGACACCAGCACACTGGTGCAGAAGCCGACATTCTGGTAGTCAAACTGTGCGCCGGTGAAAAAGCTGACGAGCCAGCCCCCAACAAAAGCGCCGACCAGGCCGACAATGATATTGCCCAGGCAGCCCATCCCGCGCCGTCCCGTAAACATGCTCGCCAGCGCCCCGGCCACCAGGCCGATAATAATCCACGAGCACGACAGCCCGACCCCTTGCACCCCTAACGCATCCATAATAACCCCTTTCGCGTCCCACCCTGCGTCTTATCATCACAGCCAATAGGCGGGTAACTTCGCCTATCCACTATAAAATACGCAGGGCGGACGGCGAGCGTTACAGGGATGGTGACAGGGTGATGGTGGAGCGCACCACGCCCACGCGGTCCCCGCGCCGGTTCGTGACCGGCACTTCGGTGTAGCGGGCCAGCGCCTGGGACTCGGCGGGCGCGAGCAGCTCGGCGGCATGAACCAGGCCCATCACGGCGGGATTGCGGGCGCGGCCCCCCTCGTCTCCGTCCAGCAGCTTGAGAGCCAACCCCAGGGCGCGCCGCCCCTCGCCGGGCCGCTGGGCCAGGCAGTAGACTGCCTCGGCCCCCGCTTTGGCGATCAGCCGCCCGCCCACCACCTGCATCAGGTCGGTATCCAGCCGGTCGTGGCGTCCGGCCACCATCTCGGGGTGCGCGGCCATCGCGGCGACCACCTGGGCACAGGCGGCGCGGCGCGCGGCGGGCCAATCCGCAGGCGGATCGACCAGTCGGGCGAAGCTGAGGGCCATCGCCGTGATCGGCACCCCGAAGGTCACCACGCTGCACCCGTCCACCCCCGTAGCGATCTGCTCGGCGGGCACCCCGCAGAAGTCCGCGATCACCTGGCGCATCGCCTGTTGCACCGGATGCTCGGCCTCCCAGTAGCCGTCCAGCGGCCAGCCGTGGAAGCGGGCCAGGGCCAGCATCCCGGCGTGCTTGCCCGAACAGTTGTTGTTCAGCACGGTCGGCTCCTCGCCGCGCGCCCGCATCGCCGCCGCCATCGGCTTGTCGTAGGCCGGGTGGACCCCGCAGTGGAGCGCCTCCGGCCCCGCCCCGATCTTCGCCAGGATCGCCTGTACCGCCGCCACATGGATATCCTCGCCACCGTGCGATCCGGTGATAACGGCGATCTCGGCGGGGGTCAGGCCGAAGTGCGCCGCCGCGCCCGACTCGACCAGCGGGATCGCCTGGATCGGTTTGGAGGCCGACCGGTAGTAGCTGACCAGGCCGGGATCGCCCGCCTGCATCACCACCTGCCCGGCGCTGTCTACCACCGCCGCCACGCCATAATGCACCGACTCGACAATCGTCCCGCGTACCACTTCCACAAACACCGTGGGTTCCACAAACGCCTCCTCAACGACGAGTACTGAGTACTGAGTGCTGAGTGCTGAGAACGGAACGTAGATCAGCACCGTACACTGTACACCCTACTCATTGCTCATTGCTCATTGCTCATTGCTCATTGCTCATTGCTCATTGCTCATTGCTCAGTACTCAGTACTCAGTACTCTCCGTAGGCCGCATCGGCGGCGTAGATATAGGCCAGGGCCAGGGCGACGATCACCGTGCCCAGGGCAGGAAGGCCTCCGGCCACCGCCTCGAACCGCCCGGCCAGCAGTCCGGCCAGCAGGCTGCCACTGTGCAGCAGCAAGAGCAGCGCCACCCCCAGCCGCAACAGATCGCGGGTCAGCATCAGCAACATCAGGCCAGCCAGGGCGGGCCAGTAGAACGACAGGTCGCCCGCCGCGCCTGCGCCGAGCGGGTAGAGCCGGGTCAACGCCCCCGCCGCGATGCCCGCTAACCCCGTGGCAAACACCGGCAACAGGAGTTCGCCCCAGTTGACGGCGGGCCGCGCCGCCTCCTGGGCCGCCTTGCGCCGCGCCCGCCGCGCCGCCGCCTGGCCGAACTCGTCTAACTGCGCCTCGCGCAACGCCTGGAGCCGGGCGGGCCGCAGCAGCCAGAACGTCAGCCCCAGCACCGCCGTCACGGTCGCCCCCAGCGCGGCATTGACCAGCGCCGCAGTCGAGAGCGCCAGCCCAGCGACCGTAAAATCGGGCGTCAGCAAAAGGTTCAGCACCACCGCTGCCGCCCCGTACTGTGCCGCCAGCAGCCACAGCAGCATACTCCGCCGCTGCACCACCAGCAGCGCGGCGACGCTCAGGCCGAGGCTTCCTAATGCGATTAGCAGCGGCGGATTAGTCATAGAACGGGTGGTTAGTGGTTGGTGGTTAGTGGTTGGTGGTTAGCTGTCCTTCCCCTTCAAACGCTGACCACTGATCACTGACCACTGACCACTGGTTCAGCGCGTGAGCGCCAGCAAAACGAGCAACAGCATCAGCACGGTAAAGGGCAAATAGAACGAACCTTCGGCGGCGAAGAGGGCCTGACCGGCCAGCCGCAACACCCGGCCCACGCCCGCCCCCAGCCGGTCGCCGGGCGAGCGGGCCGCCGGGGATGCCGGGAGCAGCCAATCGAGGCGGAACGCGGCGGCGACCGGCACCAGCGCGTCCGCGTCGATCCGCCAGTCGGCAGGCGCGGGGAGCGGCGGGATGCGCCGTCGCCGCCAGGCCCCCAGCCCGCCCAGCAGGATCGCCCCCAGCGCCAGCCCGGCCAGGGCCGTCGCGGGCCAGGCGGCAGGGCCAAGCGCGCCGCCCAGCGCCAACCCCCAATCAGGGGTCAGGAGCAGGCGGGGCCGCCCCCGATCCCCGGCCAGCACGGCAGCCGCCGCCAGCAAGGTGCCCCCCGGCAGCAGCCCGAGCAGGAGCAGGCCGCCCGCGATCCCGGCCCCGACCAGCGGAGAGGCCGGAGGCGGGGCTGGTCGCAGGGCCAGCCCCGGCCACAACGCCGCCGCCCCCACCCCGGCGATCAGCAGCGGCAGCAGCCCCAGGCCGGGCAGGTCCAGCGCGCCCAGCGCCCCGGCGAGCAGCCACAACCCCCCGAACCCGGCCAGCAACGGCACCCCGGCCAGGCTCGCCAGCGCCACCGCCCGCCACCGCCCCAGGCGCGGGTCCAGGCCCAGTTGGGCCAACCCCAGCGCCAGGGCCAGGCTCACCGCCGCCGTGCGGCCCAGGGGCGTGTGCAGCCCCAGGCCCCAGGCGACCAGGCCCCACCCGGCGGCGCTGACCAGGGCCAGCCGCCGGTCAGACGACCCCCCGCCCCAGGCCGCCAGCGCCCCCAGGCCGCCCAGCGCCCCCGCCACGGCCAGCACCGGCCACGCCCCCGCCCAGGCTCCCGTCGGGCCAACGGGATCCCGGCTCAGGATTTCGCTTAACCGCAGGGCGAGATAGACAGCGGGCACCGGCACCAGCACCCCCCGGCTCAGGGCCGCCCCGTGCATGGTCGCGCCCAGCAGCGGCCACTGCCCCAACTGGATCAGCAATGTGACCATTACCAGCCCGACCAGCGTCCCATCGAGCAGCGGCAAGGGGAGATCGAGCAAGGTATACCCCGCGCCGCTTATCCGCGCCGCCGCCAGCCCCAGGCCGATCACCGTCGCGCCCGCCAGGACCGTCGCGCCCAGGCCCGGCAGGAGCCGCCCGGCGGCGGGGGTGCCGTCCTCGTCGAGCACGTTCACCGCATAGGTCGCCAGCCCCGCAACGATCCAGCTTGCGCCCAGCAGCCATGTGTCGGCGGCCAATACCGTGTTCAGCACGGCCCAACCCGCCGCCAGCGCCGCAGCGACGCCCCAGGCGGCATGGGGAGCACGCAGGCCGGGGCGCTCAGGAGTCAACAGCGCCAGGAGCAGCCAGATCGCCAGCCCGGCCAGGAGGGCCATCCCGCCGCTCCAGGCGATGTTGTCCATCCGCCGGTCGAGCCGCAACGCGAAAGGGGCCAGTGTGACCCAGGCCGTGGCCGGGCCGCTGAAGCCTGCGGGCTGGACGGCCAGCGCGCCTCCGGCCCCCAGCACCGCCAGCAGGCCCACCGCTGCCGCCGCCCGCCCCGCCGCCTTCCGCCAGCCCAGCCCCAGCACAATCCCCAGTCCCAGCGCCAGGAACAGATCAGGAAGATAGATCATGGGGGTTAGGGGTTAGGGGTTGGGAATTGGTGAGTTGAGGAAAGGCAGGATCGTCCCTGATGATCACGTTCGACATGACTGGCTTTCTGGCGGTGAACCGGTGTACACGGCTCAACACGAGCACGCCCCCTACTTTAGCACAGCCCTGCGCCTCCGTCAAATAATCAGGGGTCGGGGGGTCGGGGCCCAGGGGTTGGGGGTCAGGGGTCAGTTTTCTACTGGAAACTGGCCTGCTGATTTCTGATTTCTGATTTCTGATTTCTACCAACCCCCAACCCCCAACCCCCAACCCCCATCACCGCTCCGCGCAGGCCAGGCAGAGGTCGAACGAGGCGTAGGCGGCGGGGAGGTCGGCCAGGGCGCACCCGGCCAGGGCCGGGCCGACGGCGGGCAGGGTGGCGAACGAGCCGGTGTGGAAGTGGACCAGGATCGGCCCGTCGGCGGTGCCCGCCACCACGCACGTCACCTCGCCACGCGGCCCCTCGGCCCGGCCCAACGCCTCGACTCGCGCCTCGCCGCGCCCGGCCAGCGCCTGCGCCACCAGCGCATCGGCGCGAGTCGCGCCACCCAGGCCCACCGCGCCGCCGGGCAGGCTGTCCAGCGCCAGCCGGGCCAGGCGCAGGCTCTCCAGGCTTTCCAGCAGGCGCACTGTCAGCCGGGCGTAGGCATCGCCGCCCCGCTGGGTCACAATGGTCACCCGTGTGCTGCCGAAAGAGGCGGCGTGGGGGGTCACCACGTCGGGGGCCGACTCCGTCGCCTGAAGGCGGGCATAGGCTGCCCCCGGCGCATCGCGGCGCAGGTCGCGGTTCAGGTCGGCGGCGCGGCCCACCGGCCCGCGCAGATCTAACCGCTCTGCCGTGACCGGGCGCACCCCGGCCAGCCCGACCAGCCGCCGCGCCAGTGCCCCATGTCGCAACACGGCCTGGACCCGCGGTGTGACCGCTCGTTCGATCTCGGCCAGCAGGCTACTCAGCGCGGCCCGCTCTTCGTCAAGGATGTCGGCGGTGGCGGCCAGGCCACCATAGGTCAGCGGAGAGCGGCGGCTGCCCAGCCACTCGGCCTGCGCCGCGCCCAACTTGTTTGCCGCATCGCGCAAGCCCGCTGCCGCCGGGCCGGGCAGGCCCACCGCCTCCAGCAGCGCCG
>JBBSAN010000114.1:0-12634 GCA_038252265.1 Chloroflexia bacterium | reverse complement strand
TTATACTGGTCGGGGGCATGAGCGGTCGCCAGCGAGACATAGGTCACGATCCAGCAGGTGCCCTCCTGCCGCAGTTGCCCGGCGATAAAACTGTAGTCGGGCGCGTGATCGTACAGTTCCGCCGGGGGCGCAGGGGCCTCCGGCGTGGTCGCCACCCCCGCCGCAGTTGTCGGCGTGTCGCCGGGGGCGGGAGCCGTCGTCGCCGTGTCCGCCGGAGCAGGGGCCGTCGTCGCCGTCGGCTCCGCAGCCGGGACCGCCGTCGCCGGATCCGCGCCGCACCCCACCATCAGCATCATTACCAGCAGCGCCCCCAGCCCAGCAGCCCAGCGCAACGCCCCCTGGACAAAGGGCAAGCAAGCATAGCAGGATAGATTCATGTCAGAATGACCCTCCGTTCACCGATGATATCGCGAGTATACCCGATTCCCACCCCCACCGCTAAACCCACCCGATACAGGGCTGTCGCAAAGCCAAACCCTGTCATCCTGAGCGCAGCGAAGGATCTGCTACGGGGTCCGTGGTGCTGAGGCAAGGACCGAGATCTTCGGCAATGATTCGGCAGCCCCAACAAGATCCTTCGCTGCGCTCAGGATGACACCGTGGGGTTCGGCTAACACTGACCAACTACGCAACAACCCCGCCCAGCGATAGACAGTAGCCCACGCTCGTCTAACTTCTGATTTCTGATTTCTGTTTTCTCACGGTGCCTGGCGCGAAGCCACCGAAGGCCGGGCCACCGCATCGGCAAACAGCGCCCCCAGTTCGGCGGCAGACAGATTCCGCGTCTTCTGGAAGATCAGCACTTTGGGATGATCGTAGACGGTGAAGCTTTCGTCCGCCCCGTCATCGACAATGGTCAGCCCGCCAAGGGTCGGGTAGCTCACCTCGGTATGCGCCAGGGTGAAGCCCAGTTGCCCGGCAAACAACAGGTCATAGAAGCGGATCTGCACCGGGTAGCGCCAGGGCAGGCGCGGGATCGACTTGTAGAGCCGGTTGCTGCTCAGCACCAGCACGTCGGTCTGGCCGAGCAGATCCTGGATGTAGGCGAATTCCGCCGCACTGGATCGGTCGTCATAAAGGTTGTAGGTGACCGGGCGATAGGCGGGGATCGCCAGACCCGGCAGCGGCACGGGCAACCGGTCGTCCCAGCCCTCCGCCGACACCCCCTGCCCCGCCGGGATGTGGGCCACCAGCCAGCGCGACGCGGCGACTCGGGTATGCTCCTGAGTATAGATATGGCTGAACGCCGCGGCCCAGCCTGCACTGCCCAGGAGCGCCACCCCGATCAGCCCCCGCGCCGCTACGGTGATCAGGCGACCACGCCGGGCGACCAGCAGGCCCCCGGTGAACACGCACAGGATCGGCACCAGCGGCAGCATGTAGCGCAGCCATTTGGCCTCCACAAAGACTACCGTCACCGCGTAGGCGGCGAAGCCGGTCAGCAGCAGCCGTTCGCCCGCGCCCCCGCGCCAGGCCCGCCACCCGGCCACGCTCAATCCCACCAGCCCGGCCAGCCCCGCCGCCGGTCCCAGCCCCCACAGGCCCAACTGCTGCGCCTGGTAGAGCACCGGGATCGTGCCGACATATTGCAAGGTATAGGGGACATCGAACCGCCCGCTCTGCACCACCGCTTCTTCCGCCAGTTGCCTCACGTAGGTCGGCAGATCGAGCAGGGCATAGGGGTCGCCCACAAACCACCCGACCAGGGCCAGCGCGATGGCGGTCTGGAGATTACGGAGAGCGGATGGTGCATATTTTTCCTGCCCCAGCCACAGCGCGGCCAGGATGACCAGCGCGAACGGGGCCACACTCGCCTTGCAGGCCAACGCCAGCCCCAGGCTCAGCCCCGCCCCTGCCGCTGCCCCGGTCTGTCCTGTCTGCCACAGCACCACGCACCAATAGAGAGTCGCCGTCATGAACAAGACCAGGAATGGTTCGGAGATGAGGAAGTGGGCGATCTGGATCTGGATCACCGCCAGGGCCGACAGCGCGGCGGCGACCAGTCCCGCCCCTGTGCCATAGACCCGCGCCCCGATGGCAAAGACCAGCAATACCGTCAGCAGGTCGGCCAGCGCCGCCAGGTTGCGCCCCACCAGCGCCACATCGAGATAGCTGAACGGTAGGCCCCCGCTGGCGACCGCGTGGAGCGCCGCCCCCGCCGTCGCCAGGTAGAGCGGCAAGGTGCCATAGTGATACGCCTGCCCCCCCCGCCGGGCGTTCAGCGGGCTGTGCGCCGGGTCGAGCAGGCTGCCCCAATCGCCGGGGGACGGCAAGCCCAACCGATCATGCGCCACTAGGGTGATCGCCCGCTCGTCGGGATGCAGCAACGTCCCGCCATCCCAGAGTTGCCCCTGGAAGCGCAACGCCGCCCCCACCAGCAGGATCCCCACCAGCGCCAGCGCCACCCCGCCCCGCTCTAACATCGTCTCCACCCCGGCATGATACCACAGAAGTAGTGGTCAGTGGTCAGTGGTCAGTGGTCAGTGGTCAGTTTCCAGCCCATTCGCAACAGATACCAACTGAAAGACGATCACGAACCACGAACCACGAACCACGAACCACGAACCACCCGTCACTGCCTACTGCCCACTGCCTACTGCCTACTGCCTACTGCCCACTGCCTACTGCCCTACTGCCCACTCGGTTGACACCTGTAGGGCACGTTCGTATAATGCATAGTAACCGGGTTGCCACGCGGAGCCGGGACTTTACGTTCGGAAGGATGCAATAAGCAATGACCGACCCTCGTGTCGCGGCACTGGCAAATGTGCTGATCAGCTACGCCATCGACCTCCAGCCCAGGCAGACGCTCTCGATCCAGGGGACCACCCTGGCCGCGCCCCTCATGCTGGCGCTCTATCAGCGCGCCTTGGAGGCCGGAGCGCATCCCTACATTCTGGCCGACGTACCCGGCGCGGGCGAAATGCTCCTGCGCTATGGCAGCGACGAACAGCTCCAGCATATTCCGCCGTTCACCCGCCATGTGCTGGAAAACTTCGACTCGCGCATCCAGATCATCGCGCCCGACAACACCCGTGCCATGACCAGCGTGGACCCGGCCCGGATCAAGGTCTCGAACCTGGCACGGCGCGAACTGGCCCATCTGAACGTCGAACGGCTGACCAGCGGCGTGCGCCACGACAGCATCACCCTCTTCCCCACCCAGGCGCTGGCCCAGGAAGCCGAGATGAGCCTGAGCGAGTACGAGGATTTCGTCTACAAAGCCTGCCGGGTGGACGAGCCGGACCCCGTCGCCGCCTGGCGCGAACAGGGCAAAATCCAGCAGTCGATTGTGGACTGGCTGGCGGGCAAGGAGCGGATGCACATCGAAGGCCCCGGCATTGATCTGGAATTGTCTATCGCCGGGCGCAGCTTCATCAACGCCGACGGCCACGTCAACTTCCCCGATGGCGAAGTCTTCACCAGCCCGGTGGAGGATGCCACGCGGGGCCATGTGGCGATCAGCTTCCCCGCCGTCTACAACGCCCGCGAGGTCAACGACGTGGAGCTATGGTTTGAGGGCGGCAAGCTGGTCAAATACACGGCGACCAAAGGCTACCCCTTCCTCGAAGAAATGCTGAACACCGACGAGGGCGCGCGCCGTCTGGGCGAAATTGCCATCGGCACCAACCCGGGCATCCGCCGCTTCACCAAGAACACCCTGCTCGATGAGAAGATCGCCGGGACGATCCACATGGCCCTCGGCCAATCGTTCCCCTCGGTCGGCGGCCAGAACACCTCGGCCATCCACTGGGACATGGTCACCGACATGGCCGGCGGGCAGATCACCGTGGACGGCACCGTCATCTACCGTGACGGAGCCTTCGTTATCTAAGCGAGATCGGACCCTATGCCCACCATCCTCCTGTTCGTCCCCAACCTCCTCTTCGGCGCGTCGATCACCAACGTGGCACAGGCCGCCGGTGCCCAGGTCCGCCCCGCCCGCACCCCGGCGGCGTTCGGAACTGCCCTGGCAGATGTGGGCGAGGTGGTCGGAGCGGTCGTGGACCTGGGCAACCCCGCCTGGGAGCCGGTGATCCGCGCCGCCGCCGAGGCGGGCGTGCCCGTCTTCGCCTTCGGTCCCCACCTCGACAGCGCCGCGCTCAAAGGTGCCCGCCAGGCCGGGGCCACCCGCGTCGTCGCCAACTCGGCCCTCGCCCAGGAATTGCCCAAATGGCTGGCCGGGCGGGTGGACGTGGCACGTGATGCGTGATGCGTGATGCGTATTGCGTATTGCGTATTGCGTAGTTCTAACCACTAACCACTGACCACTCGCTGCTCACTGCTCGCTGCTCGCTGCTCCCCATTATGACAGACGACCAACCCCCAACCCCCAACCCCCAACCCCCAACCCCGCCTCCCGACACCGGCCCAACCATCGAGGAGGCCATCGGCATGTACTTGAGCGAGCTGGCGATTGGGCGGTCGGGGAAGACGGTGGAGACGTATAAGTCGCCGCTGGCCCATTTCCGCCGCTATCTGGCCGCTGAGAAGCTGCCGCCCGCGACTACGCCCGTCGAAGTGCTGAACGCCGATCATGCCGTCGAATTCACCCGCTGGCTGGCGAAGCACAACCCCAACATGCCGCGCACCACCCTGGCGACCTACCTGATCGGCATGGCCCGCTTCTACCGCTTCCTGGTGGTGGACGAGCATTTGCTGGCGATGAACGCTGACGAATACGAGCGGCTGCGCGCCCGGCTCAGCGACATCCGCGGGCGGGTGCGCTCCGATGCCCACCTGTTGAACAAGGTGCCTGCCGACAGCGCCGTCCGGCGCATCCTGGCCGCCGCGCACAGCCTCCAACCCGGCCAGGACCCGATCACCGAATTGATCCGCCTGCGTAACATCGCCATGCTGGAGAGCCTGCGCTGCTCTGGAATGCGCGTGTCCGAACTGGTGTCGCTGAAACGAGGCGATCTGGTGCGCGAGGGGCGGCACGCGGTCGTCACCGGCAAGGGCGACAAGCAACGCTATGTCTATTTTGATGACGACGCCTGGGTCGCGATCCAGATCTACCTGCGGGCGCGGGGCGACGGCGGGCGCACGGCGGGCCGCAGCCTGGGGGCGCTGCCGCTGTTCGCCCGCCACGATAAAGGCGCGGGCCACAAGGTGCTGGGGCTGACCACCAACGCCGTCCGCCATGCGCTGGACGTGATGATCGGCCTTGCCAACGCGGCGGCGGTCGCCACTGATGACGCGCTGGAGCAAGACCACGCCATCACCCCGCACAGTTTCCGCCACTGGTTCGCCACCCGCGTCCTCGCTACCACCGGCGACCTCGCCGCCACCCAGGACCTGCTCGGCCACGCCTCGCCCGCCACCACCCGCGTCTATGCCCGCGTCTCTGCCGAACGCCTCCGCGCTGCCCACGCCCTCGTCTTCACCGACGATGCCCCCCCCGACCCCCCCGGCCCGCCCCGCCTGCTAGACGAACCCGCCCTCTAAACCACCAAGGGGCGCGCAGCCCCGTCGCCACGCACCCCTCAGTCGTTAGTTTTCAGTTCTCAGTTTTTAGTTCTCAGTTCTCAGTCGTCAGTTCTCAGCCCACGCATCACGTTTCACGTTTCACGTTTCACGCCGCCCTCAGCACTCAGCACTCGTCACTTCAGCTTCGCGGGTTCGATGTAGTTGTGAAAGGCGACGCGATCCTCGGCGGACTGGCGGGTGTTGTCGAGCAGCATCAGGCTACCGATGATGATGGTAGCCGAGAGCGCCACCCAGACCCCCAGCGCCAACCAGGGCAACGGGGCGGCGTGATTACCAAACCAGGGGACCAGGCCGGGAATGAGGGTGGTCAGGTTGATATGGAAGCGGCTCTGCAACCAGATGAACAGCGAACCCACCCCGGACGGGTGATTAAAGAAGGTCGGCAGGTTGCCACCAGGGCGGTCGCCCAGCCCGGCGATAAGCCCGCCCATCGCCGCCACGCCCAGTCCGGCCAGTGTCGTATAGAGCGCCTTGTAGGCGGCGCTACGGGACAGCGTGACCAGCGATTGGGCCAGTGGCCCGGCCAGCAAGGGCGTGATCGTCGCCAGGTAGCGGGCCGGGGGGCACCACTCGCCCCACCAGACCCGGTAGTCGGCCACGACCAGGAAGTAGGGCACCATCACCAGGGCCAGCCAGCCGACCATCGCCCGCTTGCTGGGCACCTGCCACAGCGTGAAGACCCCGACCACCGCCAGCGCGAACACCGGGGCATAGACCAGCAGGCCCCATTGCTGGTCAACGAACAGCCCCAGCACCGCCAGCCCCAACGCCCCCGGTTCGCCCAGGATCAACCCCCCCTGCGCGTTCACGAAGGGGACAAAGAAGCCCGCGTGGTCCTGCGTGTTCGGCAGCGGCGATCCATAGAGCCAGTAATAATAGCTCATCAGCAGGAGGCCGGACAGCACCATCGGTCCCAATGCCAGCGCCAGCGGCCCCAGGCGGCGCGTCCACGGCACGGACGGGGCGACGACAGCGGCGGGGGCGGGGGCGGGGGCCGGTGAAGTGGCGGCAACGGGCACCGCCTCCGGCACCTGCCGCGCCTTCCACCACTGGTAGGCGGCGAACACGGCCAGCCCCAACGTGATCGGCAAGAAGCGGGCATGGAGCCAGGGGATATAGCCGATACACACCCCCACCAGCAGCAGTTGCCAGCGGCTGTTCGCCCGCCACCCCAGGTAGAGCCGCCGGAAGGCGTACAAGGTCAGCAGCGCCGCCGGCAGTTCGGGGAAGATCAGCAGGCTATAGCTCATCTGCGGGTTGCTGAAGGCCAGCGCCGCCCACACCGCCACAGCAATCCAGCGGCGGCGGCTCGTTTCCCAGGCGAACAGGAAGACCTGCACCGCCAGCAGCGCCCCCAGAATGTTGAACTCGAACACCGTGCCCGGCCAGCCGCCGCCGCCGTTCACGGTCCACCCCGACAACACGCCGGAGAAGACCGGCGTCAGCGCCTTGCCGATGATCCAGCCGGGGAGGATCAGCACCGGCACGCCCAGCCCATGCTTGGAATACCACTCGGCAGCGGGGCGGTTCTTGGTCGCCCCAACATGGGTGGCCGAGGGCAGCGGATAAGGCGCGGGGATGCCCTTGAACCCGGCAGGATAGGCCGGCACCGGGTAGAACTGGTTATAGCTGGCGCTGGCGTTATAGTTGTTGTTCTCGTTGATGTCGTGGTCTTCGATGATGCTGATCGCCGTCTGGAGATAGAACGGCTGATCGCCTGTCGGCGGCTCGGTGAAGGTCAGCACGCGGGGTGTCGCCAGCGCATAGACCACCAGGCTCACCAGGAAGACCCCCCACACCCAGCCCCGCCCCGGACTGCCCGCCGGGCCACCCGATCTCCGCGCCGTGCCGCGCTGCCGCCATCGCATCATCCGTCTCGATCCTTTCGTAAGGCCGCTATCTGCCATGCTGCCCGCCATTATACCACATGCGCCCCGAAGAACTGAAATTAGCAGTCAGAAATTAGAAGTCAGCAGCCAGCCGAACATAGAGCCTACAGGTGGAGCAATCACGCATTACTATAGAAACCTGATCCCCGACCGCTGACCCCCGACCCCTGATTTCTGATTTCTGATTGCTAATTTCTGATCTCTCGTCCACCCTTTTCCTCGCGGGCCGGGCATGGTATACTAACAGCCGATAACGACAGAGAGGCTTGATCGTGACATACTCTTTCGCTGCCCTGGTGCGCGAACAATTACCATGTATCCGGCACCGCTTCAGTGAGGATCGCCGCCGCACCGACGCACCCCTCCCCCTGATCACCCTCACCCTCATGCATTATGAGGCGTTGGCCGAGGCGCTGACCGCCGACAGCTATGAAAGCTGGCTGGCCGAGGTGCGAATTCTGGGGGCGAGCGTGGCCGACCGCCGGGGCAACGTCGAACTGTTGATCATCGAAGCGGTGAGCTTTTCGCGCCGCCTCCGCGAGTGCGTCGTGGAAGACATGCCTGGCGGTGTGCCCGACGACCCGCAACTCGCCCGCGACCTGGACAAGCTGGAGACCACCCTGATCAGCGCGCTGCTGGCCGGGTATGTCGCCGCCCGCGAACGTGACCTGGCCGAGGAGAAAGAAAAGCTCAACATCGCCAACGCGCTCCACGAAGTAAACAGCGCGGCCAACTCGACCCTCGACCTCGCGGGCGTGTTGGACAAGACGGTGCAGGCGGTGGTCGAAGTCAGCGCCGCCGATATGTGTTCGCTGTTTATCTATGAGCCAGATATTGACCGGCTGGTCTTGCGGGCCACCCGCGGCCTCAGCCCCCAGGCGGTGGGCAAGGTCTATCTGCGCCGGGGCGAGGGCGTGACCGGCCTGGCCGCCGAACAGGGCAAGCCGGTGGCCGTGCGCACCGCCCGCAGCGACCCTCGCTACCTCAGCTTACCCACCCTGGGCGAGGAAGAATACCACTCGATCCTGGCCGTGCCGATTGTGCTGTTCACCTCCGAGCGGAAGCTCGTCGGCGTCATCACCGTCGAGAGCCGCACCGAGCGCGATTTCGGCCAGCACGAGATCAACTTCCTCGAAACGGTGGCCGGGGAAATCGCCATCGCCATCGAAAACGCCCGGCTCTACCAGCAGACCGACAGCCGCCTGCGCCAGAAGGTAGACGAACTGGAAACCCTCCAGGGCTTCTCGGCCACGGTAGCCGAAACGCTGGACCTGCGGACGGTGATGAACCTGCTCGCCTCCCAGGCGACCTACCTGGTCGAAGCCGATGCCGCGGTGGTCTATGAGCAGCGGCAGGATCATATGGAGCCGATGGCCGTCTACAACTTCGCCCTGGCGACCCGGGCAGACATGACCGAGCCGCCGCCCGGCAGCCTCGTCAAACCCCCGACTCCTCCGGCGCTAAACGTCCACACCAGCGTGCTGGGCCAGACGGTGCTGACCGGCCAGCCGGTGGGGCTGCGCCTGGCGAGCGAACACACCCAGGGTTCGGCCAACTGGGTGAGCGACCAGCCCGGTGGGCGGCATCAGCCCATCGGCACCGATCCGGCGGTCACCGACCTGGCCTACCGGTCGGTGTTTTGCGTCCCACTCAGCGCGCCGCGGGGCATCGTCGGCGCGATCTGCCTCTATTGTCACGAGGCCCGCACGTTTAACCCCGAACAGATCGCGCTGCTCGGCGCGTTCGCCCGCGAGGGGGCGATTGCGGTCGAAAACGCCCGCCTCTATGAAGCCGCGCTCCACGGCCTGGAGGTCAAAACCTGGCTCCTGCGCGAGATGAACCACCGCGTGCGCAACAACCTGGCCCGTGCTGTCTCGCTATTGCAGATGCAACAGCGCCGACTGGCCGAGGATAGTGCCGCTGCCAAGGCGCTCACCGACAGCATCCTGCGCATGGAAAGTATCGCCCGCGTCCACGACCTGCTCTCGCGGGAGGAGATCGGCATTACCAGCGTGTCCGACCTGGTCCGGCTCGCCAGCGAAGTGGTCACCAACACCCTGAGCCGCCCCGACCTGCGTGTCCACTGGCAGATCGAGGCCGAGCCAATCGCCATCACCTCCTCCACGGCTTTCCCGCTGCTGCTGGCCCTGGTCGAGCTGCTGTCGAACGCGCTGATCCACGGCTTCGCCGGGCACGAGGAAGGCACGATCCAGATCACCGCGACCTGCCCCGGGGGTGCCGTCCACATCACCATCCGCGACAATGGCGTAGGCTTGCCTGCCACCTTCGACATGAAGAAGAGTGCCGACCTCGGCTTGATGATCGTGCAACTCTTGATCCAGTCGGAACTTAAAGGCACCGTGCGCCTGGAACCCGCGCCGGGAGGCGGCACGCAAGCGGGGATCATCTTTACCCCCACCCGCGCGGCCCCTGAGTGAGGAAGAGAGGAGGATTTCGTTAGCGACCGTCCGCGACCGGGGCGCACGCGGGCCACCGGCGGCTAACCCCTAAACCCTCTATGGAATTTCGTGAATACGAAGTCATGTACCAGGCCGAGAGCGAGCACTGGTGGTATCGAGGCCTCCGCGATATTTTGTTCCGGCAGGCCGGACTTAACCAGACCGCCAGCCAGCACTGGCGCATCCTCGACGCGGGGTGCGGCACCGGGGGCACCCTGGCGGCCCTGCGGGATCATTGCTGCGCCTTCGGCTTCGACTATGCCGCAGCGGCGCTCCATTTCTGCCGCAAACGCGGGCTACGCCACGCGGTGCATGGCTCGATCCTGGCGATCCCGTTTCCCGATAACTATTTCGATCTGGTGATCTCGAACGACGTGCTCTCCTCGCTGGGCGATGTCAAAGACCTGCAAGGCCTGCGCGAGATCTACCGCGTGCTAAAACCGGGTGGGCGGCTCTTTGTCAACCTGCCCGCCTACGCCTTCCTGCGCTCCGAACACGACGCGGCAGCCTGGGTGGAGCACCGCTATACCGGGGCGGAGGTACGCAGCAAGTTCCACATCGCCGGATTCCGGGTGCAGCGCCTGTCCCACTGGAACATGATCCTCTTCCCGATCGTGCTGATCGTGCGCCTCTCCCGCCGGTCGGGAGCCGATCTGGACGAGACGGAGGCCCACTCGGATATCCGGGTGCCCGCACCGCCGATCAACCAGGCCCTGGCGGCGATTATCCGGCTGGAGTCGGCGTTGTTGCGCTACATCGATCTCCCGGTCGGCTCCTCGGTGTTTGCCCTGGGCCAGAAGCCGAGTCGCCCATCGCACCCGCGCCGCGCGACCACCCACCGCCCGCCACCCGCCTGATCCCAACTATTGAAGGAGGTTGCGACCCGATGACAGAACGCACACCCTGGACCTGTAGTGTCTGTGGCACGGCCAACGCCGCCGATGCTGATCAATGCACGAACTGTGGACGGCTCCGCGCGGTGGAGCCAGTCGAGACCAGCCTGCCCCCGGCAGGCACAGAGGAGGAACCCATTGAAGTGGATCTCGAAGTGGATCGGGGGATCCCGGCCATCAACCCCTGAGGCGGCGGAGACGCCCGCCGGGGCCGACGCGCCCACAACCTGGCGCTGCGTCGCCTGCAATGCGATGAACGAGGACGTGGGCAAGTACTGCGGCAATTGCAGTCGCCCGCGCCCGTGGGTCCCTACCTCGGACTACGTCTTGCAGAACGCGGCCACCGGTCTCCGCCCGGCTCCGCCCCCGGCCAACGCCGTGCCCTGGACGTGCCCGCAGTGCGGGCATGAGAGCAAACGGATCGATAACTTCTGTATCATGTGCCAGGAGAAGCGCCCGCCGCTCCCTCGCCCCTGAGGCTCCCCATGAGTGACGAACCCCAACTGACCCACCTCGACGCGGCAGGTGCGGCCCACATGGTTGATGTGGGGGCGAAGGCAGTGACCGAACGCGTCGCAGTGGCCGAGGGCCGGGTGACCCTGCTGCCCGCCACCCTGGCCCTGATCCGCAGCGGCACGGCCCCCAAAGGCGACGTGCTGGCCGTGGCCCGCATCGCCGGGATCATGGCCGCCAAAAAGACGAGCGAGTTAATCCCGCTCTGCCATCCCCTCGCCCTGACCTCGGTCAAGGTGGAGGTCACCCTCCAGGACCCCGCCCCCGGCGCGGCGCGCGGCTGGGCGGTCATCACCGTCCGCGTCGCCACCACCGGGCAGACCGGCGTGGAGATGGAAGCCCTCACCGCCGTCAGCGTCTCCGCCCTTGCCCTCTACGACATGATCAAAGCCGTGGACCGGGGCGCCAGCATCGAGGCCGTCCGCCTGCTCGAAAAACGCGGCGGCAAAAGCGGCATATGGACGAGCAATGAGCAATGAGCGATGAGCAATGAGTGATGAGCAATGCGTGAAGCGTGATGCGTGATACGTGACCTAAACACGAGCCACGAGCCACAAGCCACTTCCTTATCACTCATTGCTCATCACTCATCACTCATTGCTCATTGCTCATCACTCATCACTCATTGCTCATTGCTCGTTATTCCTCGTTGCGCATCCCGGACTCCGCGTTCAGTTGGCCGCGCTCCTGGTAGGTGTAGGCGCGTTCGCCGTTGACCCAGACCTGTTCGACGCGGCTCATCAGGTCCAGCGGGTCGCCGCTGAAGATGGCGATATCGGCGTCCTTGCCCACGGCGAGCGTGCCCACGCGGTCAGCGATGCCCAGCACCTCGGCGGGGTTCTTCGTCACCAGGTCCAGGGCACCCTCGCGGGGTAGCCCATCCTTGACCGAGAGGATCAGCCCGATCAGCAGGTGCTGGATCGGCACCACCCAGTGGTCGGTGGTCAGCGCCACCTTCACCCCGGCCTCCACCAGCCGGGCCGCGCTGCGCAGGTTGCGTTCGCGCAGCTCCACTTTGTAGCGGCTGGTCATCAGCGGCCCCAGCACGGCGGGGATATTGCGCCGGGTCAGTTCATCGGGGATCTTGAATGCCTCGGTCGAGTGGTCCAGCACCATCTGAAAGTCGAACTCGTCGCGGACGCGCAGCGCGGTCAGGATATCATCGGCGCGGTGGGCATGGATCCGCATCGGGATCTCGTGGCGCAGCACCATCGCCAGCGCCTCCATCCGCAGATCACGCTCGAAGGGCTTGCCCGCCTCCTGCTGGGCTTGCTTGGCGAGATAGTTCTGCGCCTTCGTAAAGTTCTCGCGCAGCAGCCCGGCGATGCCCAGGCGGGTGCCCGGCATCTTCTTCTGGTCGCCATAGGTGCGCTTGGGGTTCTCGCCCATC
>JBBSAN010000113.1:0-12719 GCA_038252265.1 Chloroflexia bacterium | reverse complement strand
CTGATACCTTGTCGTAGGGCAGAGCCGCGTGGTATCATAGATCTCCGCGTGTGTGGATCCCCCCGCTGGGGGTAAGTGAAGACAGGAGGGTAGGGATGGACCTGACGCTGGCCGTCGCCGCCGATCAGTTTCGGGAACGTGCCCGCAAGGGGGCGACCCCCGAACTCGTGGCGGAAGAGAGCCGCGAACTCGACAAGTTTGTCAACGTCCTGGGCGGCGCGCTCCCGCTGACCCACCTTAACCCCGGCCAGGTCGAAGACTACGAACGGCGCTTTATCCCCCGCGCCCGCCTCGATGACGACATGGCGAAGGCGATCCGCAACAATCGCCTGGCAGTGGAACACCTGCGAGTAGTGCAGCTATTCTTGCGCTGGTTGGGCACGCAGGGGCACGTATCGCCCGACCTGGCGAAGGCGCTGCGACTTCCGGCCAAGAATGCGAAATCCATCGAGAAGGGCATTATCCGCGATCTCAGCTTGCGGGTCCGCGAAAACTCCCACTATTTCTACCAGCCCCGCGTCGAATCCCCCGCCCCGGCCCGCCTCGGCATTGATTTCGGCACCTCCAATACCAGTGTCGCCCTGTTCGACGGGCAGCGGGTGCGCCTCTTGCCGATCGACCCGGCCAACTATTCGCCCCAAACCTGCCGCTCGCTGCTCTACCTGCGGCGGGCGGGCGGGCGCACCATCGGCAAGGGGGCGTTGCAGCAACTGTTTGCCGATAACGCCGACAGCCGCCCCCGGCGCTGGGTGCGCCAGGCGGTGGGCGATTACGAGTTCGTCGGCTCGGAGATGTTCTATGTCGCCACGCACTACATTCAGGTGGATGCCGACGAACCGGGACGCTTCTTCGAGTCGCTCAAAACGGGCCTGCGGACCAAGGCCACGGTGCAGACGCTCTTGCTCGACCCCACGCCGCCGAAGGGCCAGCCGCCCACCGGCACGATGTTCAGCGTGGAAGACCTGATCGGGGAGTTTCTGGCCGAGGTCAAGGAGCGGGCCGAGGTGGAGGTCGGCGGGCGGGTGGACGAGATCTACCTGGGCCGCCCGGTCCACTTCTCCACCGATCCGGAGGTGGACACGGCAGCGGTGCTGCACCTGCAAAAGGCGGCGGCGGCGGCGGGCTTCACCCGCGTCTTCCTCCAGTACGAGCCGGTGGCGGCGGCGCTCGATTACGACCTCAAGCTGGCGAAACCGCAGACGGTGCTGGTCTTCG
Source organism: Chloroflexia bacterium (assembly GCA_038252265.1). Lineage (GTDB taxonomy): Bacteria > Chloroflexota > Chloroflexia > QHBQ01 > JAICKM01 > JBBSAN01. The sequence continues at coordinate 11,504 of JBBSAN010000113.1, read as the reverse complement.
ACTTCGGCGGCGGCACGCTCGATGTGACCGTGATGCGGATCGGTGGCGGGATCGCGCCGGAGATCCTCAGCCTGGACGGCGTGCCGGTGGGGGGCGATAATCTCGACTTCCGCATCATGCAGGGCAAGCTGCTCAAGTACTTCGGCCAGGGGGTAACCATCGGGGAGAAGCACCTGGAGTTCCCCCGCCACATGCTGGACCGGATCACCCGCTGGCAGACGATCCGCGAACTGAACAACCCGCAAACCCGCGAGTTCCTGCGCGACGCCGAGTATGGGGCGAGCAACCCCCGCGCCATTCGCGCCCTGCAATGCCTGATCAACAACGAGCTATCGCTGGCGCTCTACGAAGAGATCGAGCGGGCCAAGATCGAGCTGTCCACCAACGAGGAAGCGCGGATTCGGATGTTCAACCGCGATATCGCTATCAACGAGCCGATCACCCGCCTGGAGTTCGAGCACCTGATCCATGACGAAGTGCAGGCCATCGCCGCCTGCGTGGACCGGGCGGTGGCGGCGGCGGGCCTGACGCCGGAGGGGATTGATGTGGTGCTGCGTACCGGCGGCTCGTCCTCCATCCCGGTCTTCCTGCGCCTGCTGGAGTCGCGCTTCGGCCCGGCCAAGATCCGCAAGCAAGACGTGTTCACCGGCATCGCAGCGGGCCTGGGCATCGCCGGGTGGCGCAGCTTGCAGGGCGTGGACGATGCTCACCTGCTGGCGAAGGCGGGGTAGGCCCTGAAACGGAGAAGATAGCGTGAGTGCCGTTGAGGCTGTGCGGGATGTGCGACACGATTTGTAACGTAGAGACAGTGTCATCCTGAGCTTGACTGCTCTCAAATACCAGTGTGTAGGCCCGGCCACAACACCAACGGCGGGTATTTGATCGCAGGTGGTGACCCCGCAGGGTCATGACGGGCTTTGTACAATTTGTGCGCCCGTCTGCACTACGGCCCGCCCCAAAGTGCGCGTTGCGCGGCCCCGCCCGACGCCCCCACGATTATATTTTACACTCCCCCTGCACGCGGGGTGTAAAATATAATCGGGCGCACTCCGCAGCGGGCGGGGCCGCGCAGGGTAGCGAGTCGGAGCGGCCCGACCCGGCTGCGGTACCGGCAACGACCTGGCCCCGCACAACGTGCCTGCGCGGAGTGTATATGCCGTGCAGAGCGCCGCGCTCTTTATAATCGGGTGCGCGGGTCGGGCCGACCAGCAGGGGCGTCCCGACCGCTTGTGAAATTGTACAAAGTCAAGCTCAGGATGACAGCGTTAGCTGGCTCACCGATCCGGCGGTGATTAGCTTAGGTTGCATCTGTGTTTTAGCTTAATGCCGCTGGGGGGGCGAGTCCCCCTCGCCCTGCGTGAGTGGGGAGGGGGGACAGGGGTGAGGGGGTTCGGGATCGCCCGCGGCTGCCGGGCCAATGGGCAGATTGCTGGTAGTAGAGCCGTTTTCATTGGGCAGCCTGCACGACCTGTGGTATAATTAAAGATGAATGGTGAGCGTTGACTGCAACGCACAACACGGGGCTGCGCGCCCGGACGAATGCGCGTAGCAAAGCAATGATGCTGCGCTATTGGAGGTAAAGAGGATGAGCACGAGCACGGTGGACGTGCAAAGCAGGCCGATGGCGGCGGAGACCGCCGACCGCCCCCCCATTGTGAACGATTTTGCGCTGGTGGTCGCCACCGTCAATGGATCGGGGAGTACCTCGGCTAATGCCACGATTATCTATTCCCTGTTTCGCATGGGGATCCCGGTCACGGGCAAGAACCTTTTCCCGTCGAATATTTCGGGCTTGCCGACCTGGTATACGATCCGTTTGAGCAAGGATGGTTATACCGCCCGGCGCGAGACGACCGAGATCCTGGTTGCGTTCAACCCGCAAACCGCCGAGGAAGACCTGGCCGCCCTCCCGGCGGGCGGGGTCTGCTTCTACCCGAGCGATATGAAGTTCCGGGTGCGGCGCGAGGATGTGGTCTATTATGATCTGCCGGTCAAAGAGTTGGTTAAAGCGTCAGGGGCCGACCCCAAGCTGCGCGACTATGTCGCCACCATGGTCTATGTCGGGGCGCTGGCCGAAATTTTGAGTATTGAACTGGAAGAGATCAAGGCGGGCCTGTCCAAGCAATTCAAGGGCAAACAGAAAGCTGTAGACCTGAACTTTGGCGTGGTCACGGCGGCAGCCGACTGGATCCGCGAGAATCGCCCGAAGCTGGACCCGTTCCGCGTGCAGCGCATGAACGCCACCACCGGGAAGTTCCTGATCGACGGCAACAGCGCGGGCGCGCTGGGCGCGGTCTTCGGCGGCGTGAGCGTGGTCGCCTGGTACCCGATCACCCCCTCCACCAGCCTGGCCGACGCGCTGGGCGAGTACCTGACCAAGCTCCGCACCGACGCCGACGGCAACAAGACCTTTGCCATTGTCCAGGCCGAGGACGAATTAGCCGCAGCGGGCATGGTTATCGGCGCGGGCTGGGCGGGAGCGCGGGCGATGACTGCCACCTCTGGCCCCGGCATCTCGCTGATGACCGAATTCGTCGGCATGGGCTACTTTGCCGAGGTGCCCAGCGTCTTCTGGGATGTCACCCGCATGGGGCCGAGCACCGGCCTCCCCACCCGCACCTCGCAGGGCGACGTGCTCAAGCTCTATTACCTGGGCCACGGCGACACGCGCAATATCGTCCTCCTGCCCGGCAACATGGCCGAGTGCTTTGAGTTCGGCTGGCGCGCCTTTGACCTGGCCGAGCGGCTCCAGACTCCGGTCTTTGTCGCCAGCGACCTCGACCTGGGCATGAACCTGTGGATGACCGAGCCGTTCACCTACCCCGAAGAGTCGATGGACCGGGGCAAGGTGCTGAACGCCGAGCAGCTTAAAGAGGTCGAGAATTGGGGCCGCTATAAAGACGTGGACGGCGACGGCATCGGCTACCGCACCCTCCCTGGTAATACTAACCCGGCGGGAGCCTACTTCGCCCGTGGCACCGGCCACAACGAGATGGCCGTCTACAGCGAGCGCGCCGACGACTGGGAGAACAACCTGATCCGCCTGGGCCGCAAGCACGACACAGCACGGACCATCGTGCCGAAGCCCATACTGGACGAGCGCGCCGGGGCCACCGTGGGGATCATCTCCTACGGCTCCGCCGACCCGGCAGTTGAGGAAGCCCGCGACCGCCTCCAAGCCCAGGGCCTGGAAACGAGCTACCTGCGCTTGCGCGCCCTGCCGCTGGGCCAGGAAACTACCGACTTCATCACCAAGTATGACCACGTCTATCTGGTCGAGATGAACTTCGACGGCCAGATGTGTTCGCTGGTCCGCCTCCATGTGCCTGAACAAGCGGCGAAGGTCCGTTCGATTGCCCATTGCGACGGCCTGCCGCTCACCGCCCGGTTTGTGACCGAGGCGATCCTGGAAAAGGAGCATTAATCCGATGGTACTGACTGCCCCTCCCAACACCGCCGCCCCCCGGCCCGGCACCAACCGCATCGGGCTGGAAAAAGGCGACTACACGGGCCGCCCCTCCACGCTCTGCCAGGGCTGCGGCCACGACTCGATCACCAGCCGCATCATTGATGTCTGTTTCGAGTTGTCGATCCCGCCCCACCGGGTGATCAAGATGAGTGGCATTGGCTGCTCCAGCAAGTCGCCCGCCTACTTCTTGAACCGTTCGCACGGCTTCAACACCCTGCATGGCCGGATGCCGTCGGTCACAACCGGGGCAATGCTGGCGAACCGCCACCTGATCGCCATCGCGGTCAGCGGCGACGGCGACACCGGCTCCATTGGCATCGGCCAGTTCAAGCACCTGATGCGCCGCAACGTGCCGATGGTCTATATCATCGAAAACAACGGCGTCTATGGCCTGACCAAGGGCCAGTTCAGCGCGACCGCCGACATGGGCCAGAAGCTCAAGCACGCGGGCGTGAACGAATTGCCCCCGCTGGACCTCTGCCTGGAGGCGATCATTGCCGATTGCGGCTTCGTCGCTCGCTCGTTCGCGGGCGATGCCAAGCAGGCCCGCGACTTGCTGAAGGCGGCGATGAGCTACAACGGCACTGCGGTGCTGGACATCATCAGCCCTTGCGTGACCTACAACAACCACGAAGACTCGAACAAGAGCTACACCTGGGGCAAGGCGCACGAAGAACGGCTGCACGATATTGCCTATATCGCCCCGTATGAAGAAGTGTCGGTAGACTACGAGCCGGGCACCGTGCAGACGGTGACGCTGCTCGAAGGCCCGACGATCCAACTGCACAAGCTGGCCCGCGACTACGACCCGACCAACAAGGCGGCGGCGCTGGCGATGCTGCTGGAATCCCGCGAGCAGCAGGAGTTCCTCACCGGCCTGATCTACATCAATGAGTCGCGGGCCACCTTACCCGACCTGGTCCGCCTGAGCGACACGCCGCTGGCCGACCTGCCCGAAACCAGCCTGCGCCCCAGCCGCGCCGCCCTGGACGGGATCATGGCCGACCTGCTGTAGCAGCCTCGACAGGACGGCAGAACCAGCCCCGGAGGGGCGACAGACGATAGCCCACGGCGTGAGCCGGGTGGTTAGCGATCAGAAATGTTTAAGCCCCGGAGGGGCGACAGAAGGAATGGTTGTCCACTGGGCACCTATTTCTGTCGCCCCTCCGGGGCTTTGGGTAGGGGGTTCCCGCACCCACGGTCCTACCGTGGGCTATCGTCTGCCGCCCCTCCAGGGCTGATGCCGGGTTATGGTATAATTACAGGGTGATGGAACCGTCTGCGCGTTATCGCGCCTATCTTTGCTGCGGCCCGCGTTGCACGCTGCGCCGCTCCAACCCGCTGGTGGATGTGCTGGCGCGCGAAGTGGTGCGCGCCGGGCTGACCGACCGGGTGGAGGTGCTGCCCGGCGGCTGTATGAAGCACTGCGAGAGCGGCCCGACGCTGACCGTCTGGCCCGGCCCGGTCTATTACGAGGAGTTGACCGCCGAGCGCCTCCGCGTCATTGTCACGCAACACTTCGGCCAGGATGCCCCGGTCGAAGAATACTTCTGGCACGATCCGTTCGAGAACGCCCGCGACCGCGCCCGCGCCTGGCTCCGCGACCGCGAACGCGAGCGCGCCCGCGCCGCCCAAGCCGCCACCCCGTCCACACCCCCCCCGCCACCAGCGCGCACGCCGCCGTCGGCCCCCACCCGCCATACTCCCCCCCCGCCCAAGCCGCGCAAACCGGCCCGCCCCTCCTGGCGCTCCAGCGACGGCGATGTGGACGATTTCAAGTGGTGATAGAGAGCGTACAGTTTTAGATGCGTTATGGAGGCTTTATGCGTACGCAATCTGTGGATACTGATCCGAAAATCGAACGGCTTCAGATTGCGGGACTACGTAAGATGACTCCGGCGCGCCGATTAGAACTGGCCGTCGGCATGACTCGCACGGTGCGCCAGCTTTCCTGGGCGGGTCTATGTGAGCGGTATCCTGACGCGACCGAGGAGGAACTACGCTATCGCTGGTGTTCCCTCATCTACGGTAAAGAGCTAGCTGACCGCTACATCGAGGGTTGGCGGGCGCGAGAAGAGCGGCATAGCCAACAGCAGGCCATTGATTAGCCGATGGACAAGTCTCCCGCTACAAACTTTGACCAGAGTCATGATGTACTCTTGCCGGTTGTAGAGGCGTTAGAGCAGATCGGGATTCCCTATGTTATCGGCGGCTCGGTCGCTTCGTCCTCCTGGGGCTTTCCGCGATCTACCAACGACGCTGATGTTGTGGCCGACATAAAGCCCGAGCAAGTGGCGCCACTCGTTGCCCTGTTAAACGAGGATTTCTATATGGATGCGCAGGCGATTCATGAAGCGATCCGTCGTCGGGGGACGTTCAATATTATCCACTACGAGACTGTGTTCAAAGTGGATATTTTCATCCGCAAGGACACTCCTTTTGCCGATGCCGAGTTTGCTCATGCACGCCCTAGAACGTTGAACGAAAGCTCAACCCGGTTGGTTACCATGTCCTCGCCGGAGAACACGGTGCTGCACAAGCTCCTGTGGTATCAAATGGGTGGCGGCATATCCGAGCGGCAGTGGCTTGATGTATTAGCCGTCCTTAAAGTGCGCGGGCCGGAATTAGATCAAATTTACATGCGAGAATGGGCAGAGCGATTAGGTGTGACGCCCCTATTGGACCAAGCTTTGAGCGAGGCTGGGGATGAAGAGTAGCTTGTCACAACTGCCAAGCTACACCACCCCGCCCCTCCTGGCGCTCCAGCGAGGGGGAGGTGGACGATTTCAAATAGTAACGCAACACTGCGAAAATCCGTATGTGTATTGAGGCTTAAAAAGTCGGAAAACGCACACAGGGCACCGACTTTTCTGGTACAATCAGCACCAAAGCAAAGAACCCGGCAACCTCAACACCGGCGCGATCCCTGGCTTCGTTACCTGCTTCGCCCGGTCTAACCTTCGGCAGTACCGCAGGGACTGCGCCCGGGCTGGTTGGCTAGCCAGCAAGGTAGGTAGATAGATAGATAGGTATGTGGAATAATCACACAATTCACAAGGAGAGTAACGATGGTTCCGAACAATAATAGTGGTATGGCCCCGGCTAGTAGTAACGCGCTGATGGACCGGCTGATGGGCATCCTGACGCTCAAAGCGCCCGTCTACAAAGCGGTGGCCGAAGATCGCACCGCCACGAACACGGCGGGGATGATCGTGGCTGCCGTCGCCGTCATCGTAGGCATCGTCAATGGCTTACTGGTGGGCGGCAACGGCGCGGGGGCCGTTATTGGCACGATAGTGACCTCCATTATCCTCTCGCTTGTCCGCTGGGTGTTCGTTTCCTGGCTGCTCGCGTTTGTCGCTAAGTCGTTCTTCCAGGGCGATACGGACACCGGCGAAATGCTGCGCGTGACCGGCTTTGCCTCTATTTTCCAAATCGTGGGCGTTATTCCCATTCTTGGCAGCCTGATCGCTCTGGTACTGGGCATCATCGCCAGTGTTATCGGTATCCGGGAAGCCGCCAGTGTGGATAATACCAAAGCGATCCTCATCGCGGTTATCGCGTGGGTGATCGCGTTCATCGTCTTGTTGGTCCTCGGTATTATCATCGCCATCCCGCTGGTCGCGCTCGGGTTTGCCACCGGGGCCATCGCCGTCCCGACACCCGTCCAGTAAGCGGGATCAACTGCTAGAGGCTCGACAGAGGCGGCGCACGAGGAACGTACGCCGCCTCTGTCGGACGCTCATCCCCCCTCCGCCTATGCACCGCACACGAGGGACAACTCGGCACGTTAAGCGACGGGCCGCACAGGGCGCGCTGCTCCTCCTGATCGCGCTGCTGACCGGCTACCCCCAGCAGCCGCTGGTCCCTGTCGTCAGCGCCTCACCCGAAGCGGGCATCCTCCACCGTGACGTGACCTACTGCACAGCAGGCGGGGTGCCGCTCCTGATGGATGTGTACACGCCGCCCCTGCCCGACGCGCAACCCGCCCCGGTGGCGGTCTATATCCACGGCGGCGGCTGGGAGAGCGGCGACAAATCGTGGATCCCCCGCATTGTTCCGCCCGAGATCCTGGTCGGGCGGGGCTATGTCGTTGCCGCAGTCAACTATCGCCTTGCTCCGGCCTATCACTGGCCCGCCCAGATTGAGGACGTGAAGTGCGCGATCCGCTATCTGCGGGCCAATGCCGCGCTGTATCATCTCGACCCGGAGCGGATCGGCGTGTGGGGCGAGAGCGCGGGCGGGCACCTGGCCGCGATGCTGGGCCTCGCCGGGCCGGATGCCGGGTTTGAGGGCCAGGGCGGCTACGCCGACCAGTCCAGCGCGGTCCAGGCCGTGGTCGACATCAGCGGGCCGAGCGACTTCAGCCAGTTCGCGCAGAACCCGGTCAACAGCCTGCAAGCGTTCCTGTTGCTGGGCCACCCCCCCGCCGCCGCCGAGATCCGCGCCGTCAGCCCGGTCACCTATGCCCGGCCCGATGCCCCGCCGTTCCTGATCTATCAGGGCGATCAGGATGATCTGGTCGCCCCCATCCACGCGCAAAAGCTGGAGGCGGCGTTACAGGCGGTGGGCGCGCCGGTCTCGCTGGTCATGGTCCAGCATTCCGGCCATGTCTTCGCCCCGGTCGGCGGGCCGACCCGCCCCACCATTCCCGAAGTGCAAAGGCAGATCGCAGACTTCTTCGACCGCACCCTACCCAACGCGGCGGCGACCACCCGCACCTTCCCCGCAACGGGCAAGAGTGTGCGCGGCGCGTTCCTGCGCGAATGGGGGGCGCAAGGAGGGCTGCCACAGCCCGGCTACCCGATCTCTGAGGCGTTGCAGGAACGCGCCACCGACGGCACAATGGTCACGGTGCAGTATTTCGAGCGCGGCGTGCTGGAGCAGCCTCCCGGCGCACCCGCTAGCGTCACCCTGCGGCGGCTGGGTGCGGACCTCTATCGCCAGCTCTACCCGCAGGGCGCACCGGGGCAGGCGGCACACACCGGGCCGGGGGCGGTCCTGTTCGCCCCGACCGGCAAGTGGTTGGGCGGGCCGTTTCTGGCGTACTGGCAGGCGCACGGCGGCCTGGCGCGGCAGGGCTATCCACTCTCCGACGAGTTCAGGGAAGCCGCCGACCCCGGCGGCCCGGCCTATCGCATCCAATATTTTGAGCGCGCCGTCTTCGAGTATCACCCAGAGAACGCGCCGCCCTATGATATCCTGCTGAGGCCATTGGGTACGTTGGCCTATCAGGCGAAGTACGGGCCGGAGGCGAAATGAGAACATCAGGCAGGGCGAGTCAACTCCACCCCCGCCGTCCCCGCTGTCGCCCCTTTGAGCGGGGGTTGGAGCTTGATCACCCGCACCCGCACGCGGGCGATCCGGGGGTCGAGCGCCAGTGTTTCGGCGCAGAGCCGCCCGGCGAGGTGTTCCAGCAGGGCGCTGGGCGGCCCTTCGACCAGGGCGCGCACCCGCTTGTAGACCGTGGCATAGCTGACCGTGTCGGCTACCGCATCGCTGGCGGCAGCGGGAGCGAGGTCGGCCCACAGCGTCACATCCACCTGAAACCGTTGGCCCAACGCTTGCTCTTCGGGATTGACACCGTGGAAGCCGTAGAACACCAACCCACGCAACAAAATCTTATCCATTCGTGATCCTCTTATGACCGAACTAAACACGCCGCCCGAAGAATGGCGGCTGGTCAGCGCCGATGCCGCTGCGGATCTGCTGACCCTGGACCCCCCACTGGCCCAATTGATCGCCAGTGTGGAGGCCGCCGACAGCCCGCTGGAGCGGCGCGACGCCTTCACCGCCCTGCTGGTGTCGGACACCCCGGCGGCAGGGCTGCGCCTGCTGGAGCTAGAGGGCAGCCTCGCCCGCCTGCTGCCCGAGATCGCCCGCTTGCGCGGCGTGAGCCAGCTTCCCGACCATGGGATGGATGTGCTGGACCACACGCTGCTGGCGGTGGAGGCGGCCCCGGCCACGCCCCTCTCACGCTGGACGGCGCTGTTCCATGATAGCGGCAAAGAGGCCACCGCCCTGACCACCCCCAGCGGACGGCGGCGCTTCTTCGGCCACGAGGAGGTGGGAGCGGACCTGGCCCGGCGGGCGTTACCCCGCTTCTCGCTCTCGACCCCCTTCATCGCCCAGGTTGCCCGCCTGATCGAACTCCACCTGCGCCCCCTGGCCTACCGCGACGAGTGGACCGATGGAGCGGTGCGCCGCTTGCTGGACGAGGCGGGGACGCTCTGGCCCGCGCTGCTGGCCCAGGCCCGCGCCGACCTGATGGGCTACCAGCCGGAACCGATTGAGCCTGGGCTGCTCAACCTGGAGTGGCTGGAGGAACGGGCCATCCTCGTGCAGGCTCCCCCACCTCCCGCGCCGCCCGGCAGCCCGCTCGACGGCAACGAACTCCAGGCGATCTTTGCCCGCCCGCCCGGCCCCTGGCTGCGCCGCCTCAAGCTCCGGCTCGACACCGCTGTCCAGACCGGCCAACTCGCCCCCGACGACAAGACCGGGGCCGTGCAACTGGCCGCCCAGGTGCTGGAAGCGGACGATGCCGCAGGGGGCGACGATGCGCCACAAGCAGATTGAACCACGAAGACACGAAGCGCACGAAACGCACGAAGCGACGAAAGACACGAACGGCGTTAGTAGAAGCCAGGCTTGTATAAACCCATCGGCTTCGGCCCTACCCCCGCTGTCATCCTGAGCGCAGCGAAGGTGGGCTTGGCGGTCAGCGGTGGTGGGGCCAAGATCCCGATCTTCGATAACGATCTGGCAGCCCCGACAAGATCCTTCGCTGCGCTCAGGATGACAGCGGGAGTAGCTTTGAGACACCTGTGCTAATGGGAGCAAATAATCCCTCCGGATTATAGCACAACGTCAGGCCGAAATGAAAAGGGCACCGCATTTATGATGCGGTGCCCCTTCGTATTTTTGTCCCTTCGCTTCGTGCGTTTCGTCGTCTTCGTGCCTTCGTGGTTCACCCGCCCCTGAATCAGACCCCTGCCGCGACCAGGGACCGCGCGGCAGACGGGAGGACCAACCCTGCGCTGGCGGACGACTGCACGAAATCGAGCAGCGGCCAGATGCCGTCAATAATACCCGCCGGGTCCACGCCCAGCCACTGCTTGAGGATGCTGGCATAGACGCCGCGAAAGTCTTGCTGGTGGACAATGTCGCCATCCTGGAGGTTGGTCAGGTCGGGCGGGGTGCCGTAGAAGCCGCCTTTGATCCCGCCGCCGACGAGGAACATCGGCAGGGCGGTGCCGTGGTCGGTGCCCGCGCTGGCGTTCTCCCCCACCCGCCGCCCGAACTCCGAGAAGGTCGCCGCCAGCACGTCGTCGGCCTTGCCCAGCCGGTCCATGTCCTGGAAGAACGCGCCCAACCCCTCGTCCAGATATTGCAACAACTGGGTGTGGGTGCGGGCCTGTGCGGCGTGGGTGTCGAACCCGCCCAGCGAAATGTAGAAGACCCGCGTGCCCACGTCTGCCGCGATCACTTTAGCGATCAGCTTCAGCCCCTCGGCAAACGGGTTGTTGGGGTAGGTGATCCGCTCGTCATAGCGACCCACCACCTGCTGCAACAGGGTGCTGCTATCGAGGGCTTCCAATGCGGCCAGGCGCACGAACTCGTCGTTGCCGGGCGCGTGGCTGGCCGAGCAGATATGGTGGATCGCGTCCACCTGGGCCGTTCGGTCGGCGGCGAAGCGCCCATCGGCGCGGAACTGGTACGACTCGACATTGGCAATCGAGGGCACCACGGTCGATTCGGTCCAGAGGGTGCGCGGCAGGCTGTTGCCGATGTTCACCGCCTTAAGCAGCCGCTCGTCTTCGCAGTCATCACCCGCCAGATAGCGGCCCAGCCAGCCGGTCGGCTCGTTCACATCGGGGTGTGCCGTCTGCCAGATGTCCATCGCCCGGAAGTGCGAGCGGTTGGGGTTGGGATAGCCCACGCTTTCCAGCACCGCCACATGCCCGCTGTCATATAAGCCCTTCAATGAGCGCAAGGCCGGGTGCAGCCCCATCTGCGCGGTGAGGGGCAAGACCTG